>NZ_JASHAT010000007.1:0-129018 GCF_047464965.1 Streptococcus mitis | reverse complement strand
CATATGAATCTTTCTAATGAGTTGTTTTGTCGCTTTTCATTATAGATCTTATGGGACTTTTTTTCTACAACAAAATAGGCTCCATAATATCCATAGGGGATTTACCCACTACAAATATTATAGAGCCATTAAAATCTTCTACCTTGGGTAGGAGATTTTTTTACTGGGAAAAATTATTTCCAAATCGAAATAGTTGACAGTTAGAACGATGAGTGTTACAATTGTTTTATTCTTTTCGATATCGAAATAAATTGGAGGTGTTATGAAGGATAGTCATTTGCTAGCCCATCATATTCGTTTGTTGAATGGGCGGATTTTTCAAAAGTTACTGAGCCAAGATCCTGAAGCTCTTTATCGGAGTGAACAGGGCAAGATTTTAGCGGTTTTATGGAATAGTAAAACTGGCTGCGCAACTGCGACAGATATTGCTCTGGAAACTGGGCTTGCTAATAATACACTGACGACGATGATTAAAAAGCTAGAGGAACAAAATCTTGTAACTATTAGTCCATGTGGAAAAGATAAGCGTAAGAAGTATTTGGTTTTAACAGAGTTGGGCCAGTCTCAGAAAGAAGTGGGGCATCGTGTCAGTCAGAAATTGGATACGATCTTTTACAAAGGATTTTCAGAGGAAGAAATTCGTCAGTTTGAAGCCTTTCAAGAAAGAATTTTGGATAATCTGAAAGAGGAGGAAAATGAGGTTTAAAATGGAGCAAATTAGCTGTTTATAAGTAAAGACCACTTTTGACTTTGTTTTCCAACTCTTAGGACAAGGAAACTATGTGGTTAGCTATGGTCAGACTCAGATTGGTGGAGTTGCCTATGCCCAGTATGACATCTTCCGTCTAGAAAACGGGAAAATTGTGGAACATTGGGATAATAAGGAAGTTATGCCTAAGATAGAAGACTTGACCAACCGAGGAAAGTTTTAATACTCTTCGAAAATCAAATTCAAACCGCGTCAACGTCGCCTTGCCGTACTCAAGTACAGCCTGCGGCTAGTTTCCTAGTTTGCTTTTTGATTTTCATTGAGTATAAATTGAGGATACAGAATGATTGAATACAAAAATGTAGCTTTGCGTTACACAGAAAAAGATGTTTTGAGAGATGTCAATTTACGAATTGATAATGGAGAGTTTATGGTTTTGGTTGGGCCATCTGGGTCCGGTAAGACAACCATGATCAAGATGATTAACCGTCTTTTGGAACCAACTGATGGAAATATTTACATGGATGGCAAGCGCATCAAAGACTATGACGAGCGGGATCTTCGTCTTTCTACTGGTTATGTTTTACAGGCTATTGCCCTATTTCCTAATCTAACGGTCGCGGAAAATATTGCCCTGATTCCTGAGATGAAGGGATGGACTAAGGAAAAAATTGCTCAGAAAACAGAAGAGCTTTTGGACAAGGTTGGCTTGCCAGTAGCTGAGTATGGACATCGACTTCCGAGTGAATTGTCTGGTGGAGAACAGCAACGGGTTGGAATTGTACGGGCTATGATTGGTCAGCCTAAGATTCTCCTCATGGATGAACCCTTTTCAGCCTTGGATGCTATTTCGAGAAAACAGTTGCAGGTTCTGACTAAAGAATTGCATAAAGAGTTTGGAATGACAACGATTTTTGTGACCCATGATACGGATGAAGCTTTGAAATTAGGTGACCGTATTGCTGTCTTGCAGGATGGAGAGATTCGTCAGGTGGCGAACCCCGAGACCATTTTAAAAGCTCCTGCCACAGAATTTGTAGCAGATTTGTTTGGAGGTAGTGTTCATGACTAATTTAATTGCAACTTTTCAGGATCGTTTTAGTGATTGGTTGACAGCTCTCTCTCAACATTTGCAGTTGTCACTTTTGACCTTGTTACTAGCTATTTTTATCGCGGTTCCCTTGGCTGTTTATCTTCGCTATCATGAGAAGATGGCGGATTGGGTCTTGCAGATTGCAGGGATTTTTCAGACCATCCCGTCTCTGGCCTTACTGGGACTCTTTATTCCTTTGATGGGAATTGGGACTTTACCGGCATTGACAGCTCTAGTAATCTATGCGATCTTTCCGATTTTGCAAAATACCATCACTGGGCTAAAGGGAATTGATCCGAGTCTACAGGAGGCTGGGATCGCCTTTGGGATGACTAGATGGGAGCGTCTCAAGAAGTTTGAAATTCCGCTTGCCATGCCTGTTATGATGTCTGGGATTCGGACGGCAGCTGTCTTGATTATCGGTACAGCAACCTTGGCGGCCTTGATTGGGGCAGGGGGACTAGGTTCCTTTATCCTTTTGGGAATTGACCGTAATAATGCCAGTCTGATTTTGATTGGGGCACTTTCTGCTGCAGTGCTTGCTATTGCCTTTAACTTCCTACTAAAAGTGATGGAAAAGGCAAAATTGCGGACGATTTTTTCTGGTTTTGCCTTGGTGACAATATTGCTCGGTCTGTCTTATAGCCCAGCCCTCTTAGCTCAAAAAGAGAAGGAAAACTTGGTGATTGCTGGGAAATTGGGACCGGAACCAGAAATTTTGGCCAATATGTATAAGTTGCTGATTGAAGAAAATACCAGCATGACTGCGACTGTTAAACCAAATTTTGGGAAAACAAGCTTTCTTTATGAAGCTTTGAAAAAAGGCGATATTGATATCTATCCTGAATTTACTGGTACGGTGACTGAAAGTTTGCTGCAACCATCACCGAAAGTGAGTCATGAGCCAGAGCAAGTTTATAATGTGGCGCGTGATGGTATTGCCAAACAGGATCATCTAGCCTATCTCAAACCTATGTCTTATCAAAATACCTACGCTGTAGCTGTTCCGAAAAAGATTGCTCAAGAATATGGCTTGAAGACCATTTCGGACTTGAAAAAAGTGGAAGGGCAGTTGAAGGCTGGTTTTACTCTCGAGTTTAATGACCGTGAAGATGGCAATAAGGGCTTGCAATCAATGTATGGTCTCAATCTCAATGTAGCGACCATGGAGCCAGCCCTTCGCTATCAGGCTATTCAGTCGGGCGATATTCAAATCACGGATGCCTATTCGACTGATGCGGAATTGGCACGTTACGATTTACAGGTTTTGGAAGATGACAAGCAACTCTTCCCACCTTATCAAGGGGCTCCACTAATGAAAGAAGCTCTCCTCAAGAAACATCCAGAGTTGGAAACAGTTCTCAATAAATTGGCTGGTAAAATTACTGAAAGCCAGATGAGCCAGCTCAACTACCAAGTTGGTGTTGAAGGCAAGTCAGCAGAGCAAGTAGCCAAGGAGTTTCTACAAGAACAAGGTTTGTTGAAGAAATAGCTTGAAAAGCTAAACTCAACTTGGTTAAATGTCTATATAGAAGAATGCTCAGACAATGTCGTCTGGGCTTTTTTGATTGTTGAAAAGATAAAAACTCAGTAGCCTAGAAATAAGGCAACTGAGCTCTACTCTGTATTCAATTTTTAGGAATGAGAAGGTCTAGATAAAACTGGACAACTTCCTGGTATGTAAAGTCTTGTCCTTTTTTGAGCCACCAGGTCAATGTCTCGATAAAGTTGGACACGACCAAGTGTTGGAGGTAAGAAGTAGGCAGATTAGTGTGGGCTTCTTTTAACTCATCAGCCAACATGGGATAGACATGGTGTTCTAGCTCTTTATGGAGTTGACGGAGGAAGTAGTCATTTTTGGAAAATAGCAGACTGGTGATATGGTCTTGGTTTTTCTGAAAATGAAGAAAGAGGTGGGCGAGGTAGTCCTCAGTTGAAATGGGTTGCTCTCTTTCAAAGAGATGATGAAAGAGGTAGCGGCAAAGCTCGTCCAGAAGTAGTTCCTTGCTCTCATAGTGACAGTAAAAGGTGGAACGTCCAACATCTGCGAGTTCAATGATATCCTGAACTGTAGTGGATTCGTAGCCCTTATCGTTCAAAAGTTGTAGAAAAGCTTGAAAGATGGCTTTTTTTGTTTTGCTGATACGGCGGTCAATCTTAGTCATATAGACACTTGAGGCAAATTGTTCAGAACTGAATAAAGCTGACCTTTTGCTTCTATCCTTTCTTTGAGTTTTAGTGGATAATGATAATGAACAAGGTGTTCATAAATCTATTATAACAAAGGAATGAGAAAGATGAAGGCAAAATATACTGTTTGGATAGCTTTTTTCTTAAATTTAAGCTATGCTATTGTTGAGTTTATCGCAGGAGGAATATTTGGTTCGAGTGCCGTTCTCGCTGATTCTGTTCATGACTTGGGGGATGCTATAGCCATTGGCATATCAGCCCTTCTAGAAACAATCTCCAATCGTGAAGAAGATAGGCATTATACCTTGGGTTACAAGCGATTTAGTCTTTTAGGGGCCCTGGTGACTGCTGTGATTCTTATCACAGGATCCATTCTAGTGATCTTGGAAAATATAACTAAACTTTTGAATCCACAGCCCGTTAATGACGAAGGCGTCCTCTGGCTAGGAATCATTGCAGTCAGTATCAATGTGCTAGCTAGTCTAGTAGTTCGTAAGGGAAAGACAAAGAACGAGTCAATTCTGAGCCTGCACTTTTTGGAAGATACTCTAGGTTGGTTGGCTGTCATTCTAATGGCGATTATCCTCCGATTTACAGATTGGTATATCCTTGATCCGCTCTTATCGCTTGTCATTTCCATCTTCATTCTAACAAAAGCTATTCCTCGATTTTGGAGCGCACTCAAGATTTTCCTGGATGCTGTGCCAGAAGGACTAGAGACAGGTGATTTGGAGAAGGATTTGGAGGCTCTGACCAATGTCAAAAGTGTCAATCAACTTAGCATTTGGTCCATGGATGGTCTAGAAAATAATGCTATTATCCATATCTGTTTAGAGGATTGGGAGGAGATGACGGAAACAAAGAATCAAGTACGTCAGCTCTTAGAAGAAAGAGGTGTGCAGAATATTACTATCGAAGTGGACACCAGTCAAAGCAATCATGCGCAACATAAGCGAAAGGTAACAGCCTTAGGGCAATCCCATGGGCATCAACACTAGAAAAAGCGGCTGAGACAAAACTCAATTTCAAGAGAAAATGAAGTAAATCTTCATACAAAAAAACGTATAGTATCAAGGGTTTTCAATGTCTGATACTATGCGCTTTTTGCTTTTAAAGACTTTTTTTCCAGTTTCTTTGGTATCATATTTGAAAGACGCTTTCCCCAACCTCTTTCTTTGATTGATGAAAAGGTATGCTAATAAGAGAACTGATAATGATAAAAAATTTTTCGATTAGACGCAAAATGCTTGACTTAGAGTCAACTCAAAATTATATAATAAGATAAGTGAGTTAGAATAGCTTAAATTCAGTGAATGAGAGGAGGTTAGTGTATGAATATTAAATCTGCTAGTGACTTGTTGGGAATTTCAGCGGATACGATTCGGTACTATGAACGGGTTGGTCTTGTGCCACCGATTACTCGAACTGCAACTGGAATTCGTGATTTTCAAGATCATGATATTGAAGCTCTGGAATTTATTAAGTGTTTTCGTTCGGCAGGTGTCTCTGTAGATAGTTTAGTTGACTATATGTCTCTCTACCAAAAGGGGGATGAAACGCGAGAGAAAAGGCTTGGTATTTTAGAAGAGGAAAAGAAAAAATTAGAGGAGCGCTTGTCTCAGTTACAGGTGGCTTTAAATCGCTTAAATCTCAAAATTAAACTTTACAAGGAAGGAAAAATTTAAATGAAATCAGCAGTATATACAAAGGCAGGTCAGGTTGGTCTTGCTACAATTGAACGTCCGCAAATTATAGACGCAGATGATGCGATTATTCGTGTAGTTCGTGCGTGCGTTTGCGGATCGGATCTATGGAGGTACCGTAATCCAGAAACGAAAGCTGGACACAAAAATAGTGGACACGAAGCGATTGGGATTGTCGAAGAAACTGGGGAATCCATTACGACGGTGAAACCAGGTGACTTTGTCATTGTCCCTTTTACCCATGGATGTGGTGAATGTGATGCCTGTCTTGCTGGCTTTGACGGTTCTTGCGATAATCATCCTGGTAACAACTGGTCAGGTGGTGTCCAGGCGGAATATATCCGATTCCACTATGCCAATTGGGCGCTGGTTAAAATTCCAGGACAACCTTCAGATTATAGCGAAGGTATGCTAAAGTCCCTTTTGACTCTTGCTGATGTGATGCCGACAGGCTATCATGCGGCGCGCGTTGCAAATGTTCAAAAAGGGGACAAGGTTGTTGTTATCGGTGATGGGGCTGTTGGTCAATGTGCTGTCATCGCAGCTAAAATGCGTGGAGCATCGCAAATTATCCTTATGAGTCGTCATGAAGATCGTCAAAAGATGGCTCTGGAGTCAGGTGCGACAGCTGTTGTAGCTGAACGTGGTCAAGAAGGAATTACCAAGGTGCGTGAAATTCTCGGTGGGGGAGCAGACGCAGCACTTGAATGTGTTGGAACGGAAGCAGCGATTGATCAAGCACTTGGTGTTCTCCATAATGGAGGGCGCATGGGCTTTGTTGGTGTACCGCACTATGAAAATCGTGCCATTGGCTCAACCTTTGGTCAAAATACAATAATCGGAGGTGGTCCAGCTTCTGTCACAACATATGATAAGCAATTTTTACTAAAAGCCGTCCTTGATGGTGATATCAATCCAGGCCGTGTCTTTACTTCAAGCTATAAATTAGAAGATATTGATCAAGCTTATAAAGATATGGATGAACGTAAGACCATTAAGTCTATGATTGTGATGGCCTAAAAAAGAAAATCCTAATGGAGATTTGAGACTCTCTATTAGGATTTTTTGTCATTTTTAATTTGTGGAGTTATGGCAGAGTACTCTCTCTCAATGTCAGTCTGGTTCCCAGCATGGTTAGGCTAGGGATTTTCCGACCGTGGAGTACTTCCTTATTAAGAATATCCATACCTGCTCGGCCCATTTCTTCGGTATAGACGGTGATGCTAGAGAGGGGAGGATAGACTTGCTTGGTCAGGCTAGTATCGTTAAAGGAAATAAGACTGACGCGGTCTGGCAGGTTGATTCCAGCTTCTTGGAGCGCACGGAGGGCACCGATGGCTAAACTATCGCTAGCTGCAAAAAAGGCTGGTGGGAGTTGGTCTCCCAAGTTCTGAATGGCCTCCTTCATCAAGTCATAGCCAGACTGGGCGGTAAAGCTTCCTTGAAAGACTAATTCATCATGATAGATTCCTTTTGTTTGACTGTAGTTTCTAAAATTTTCCAGTCGCTTATCCTCAATGATTTCTTCTTGGTCGGTTGTTTCTTCAAGGCCTGTTAGAATCCCGATGCGGTCCATCCCTTGGCTGAGAAAATAATCGACAACCTGTTTCATGGCAGTGTAAAAGTCTGTGATAATGCAGGTATGTCCCAGGGAAAGTGTATCGCTGTCTAGAAATACAAGAGGCTTTTGGTATTCTTCAAAGGCAGAAATCTGAGCTCGACTAAACTTTCCGATGCAGAGAATCCCAATCACTTCCTCGCTTAGGGTAAAAGGATGGTCATTAAAATAGCGCAAGATATCATAGTCCAACTCTTGGGCTCTTTTTTCAATACCCAAGCGAATCTGGTAGTAGTAAAGGTCGTCCAGTTCTCCTTGTTCACTGACCCATTGGATAATGGCAATCTTTTGCTTGGGTTTGTGGGAATCGCCTGTCTTGAGGTGCTTGGTGTAGCCCAGTTCTTCAGCAACGGTTAAAATACGGTGTCTGGTTTCTTCTGTAACAGATAGGCTCTGGTCGCGATTGAGGACGCGGGATACGGTCGCGATAGAGACAGAGGCTAGCTGTGCAATGTCTTTTAAGGTAGCCATAAATCCTCCTTCTTTAAGGTTAGTATATCATATTTTTCTGCTTTTTACTGATAGTTTAGTAAAATTTTAGTAAAAAGGATTGACCTTGGAAAATCCCTTGGATACAATAGAAGAAAACGATTACATGTTAAGGTGGCTTAACGGACAGTCAAAGGAGAATTCAAATGACACAACATCTTACTGCAGAAGCACTTCGCAAAGACTTTCTTGCTGTTTTTGATCAAGAAGCAGACCAAACTTTCTTTTCACCAGGTCGTATCAATTTGATTGGTGAACACACGGACTACAACGGTGGGCACGTTTTTCCAGCTGCTATTTCCTTGGGAACTTACGGTGCAGCTCGTAAGCGTGACGACCAAGTTTTACGTTTCTACTCAGCTAATTTTGAGGACAAGGGCATTATCGAAGTGCCTCTCGCTGACCTCAAGTTTGAAAAAGAGCACAATTGGACCAATTATCCAAAAGGGGTTCTTCATTTCTTGCAAGAAGCTGGTCATGTGATTGACAAAGGTTTTGATTTCTTTGTTTATGGGAATATCCCAAATGGTGCTGGTTTGTCTTCTTCAGCATCCTTGGAACTTTTGACAGGGGTCGTGGCAGAGCATCTCTTTGATTTAAAATTAGAGCGTCTCGATTTGGTTAAAATCGGAAAACAAACAGAAAACAACTTTATCGGAGTCAACTCTGGCATTATGGACCAGTTTGCTATCGGTATGGGTGCAGACCAACGTGCTATTTACTTAGATACTAACACTTTAGAGTATGATTTGGTACCACTTGATTTGAAGGACAATGTCGTTGTTATTATGAACACTAACAAACGCCGTGAATTGGCGGACTCTAAATACAATGAACGTCGTGCTGAGTGTGAAAAAGCAGTGGAAGAATTGCAAGTAGCCTTAGATATTCAGACCTTGGGTGAATTGGATGAGTGGGCCTTTGACCAATATAGCTATCTGATTAAAGATGAAAATCGTTTGAAACGTGCTCGCCATGCTGTGCTTGAAAATCAACGTACCCTTAAAGCTCAAGCAGCCCTCCAAGCAGGAGATTTGGAAACATTTGGTCGTTTGATGAATGCGTCACACGTTTCCCTAGAGCATGACTATGAAGTAACTGGTTTGGAATTGGATACTCTTGTTCACACAGCTTGGGATCAAGAAGGAGTTCTCGGTGCTCGGATGACAGGGGCAGGTTTTGGCGGATGTGCCATTGCCTTGGTGCAAAAAGACACTGTTGATGCCTTTAAGGAAGCTGTTGGCAAACACTACGAGGAAGTAGTTGGCTACGCTCCAAGCTTCTATATCGCTGAAGTTGCAGGTGGCACTCGCGTCCTTGACTAGTTAAAAGGAGGCTCTATAGTGACCTTAGTAGATAAATTTGTAATACACGTTATTGCTGAAAGTTCATTTGAGGAAATGGATCGAATCTACCTGACCAATCGTGTCTTGGCACGAGTGGGAGATGGTGTTTTGGAAGTTGAGACTGGTCTAGATAAATTGATTGACCTCAAAGACCAGTTGGTTGAGGAAGCCGTTCGATTAGAGACGATTGAGGATAGTCAGACTGCGCGTGAAATTCTTGGTGCTGAACTGATGGACTTGGTGACTCCTTGTCCAAGTCAGGTCAATCGTGACTTTTGGGCGACCTATGCCCGATCTCCTGAGCAAGCGATAGCGGATTTTTACCAGCTCAGCCAGAAAAACGACTATATCAAACTCAAGGCCATTGCTAAAAATATCGCTTATCGTGTTCCATCTGATTACGGTGAACTTGAAATTACCATCAACCTCTCTAAGCCTGAAAAGGATCCGAAAGAGATTGCGGTGGCTAAGTTGGTGCAAGCTAGCCATTATCCCCAGTGTCAGCTTTGTATAGAGAACGAAGGCTACCATGGTCGGGTTAACCACCCAGCTCGCAGCAACCACCGTATTATCCGTTTTGAAATGGCTGGTCAGGAATGGGGCTTCCAGTATTCGCCCTATGCTTACTTTAATGAGCACTGTATTTTCTTAGATGGCCAGCATCGTCCTATGGCTATTAGTCGTCAGAGTTTTGAACGTTTGCTGGCTATCGTAGAGCAGTTTCCGGGCTATTTTGCGGGTTCAAATGCGGACTTAGCAATTGTGGGAGGTTCTATCTTGACTCATGATCACTATCAGGGAGGCCGTCACGTATTTCCTATGGAATTGGCTCCTCTGCAAAAGACTTTTTCTTTTGCTGGTTTTGAGCAGGTCAAGGCTGGGATTGTCAAGTGGCCTATGTCAGTGTTGCGTTTGACTTCGGATTCCAAAGAAGATTTGATCAACTTAGCTGACAAGATTTTGCAGGAATGGCGTCAGTATTCAGACCCTGCCGTGCAGATTTTGGCAGAGACAGACGGGACACCGCATCACACCATCACACCTATAGCGCGTAAGCGTGATGGACAGTTTGAGTTGGACTTAGTCTTGAGAGACAATCAGACTTCTGCAGAACATCCTGATGGCATCTATCATCCTCACAAGGATGTCCAACATATCAAGAAGGAAAATATCGGCTTGATTGAGGTCATGGGCTTGGCAATCTTGCCACCACGTCTGAAAGAAGAAGTGGAGCAAGTCGCTAGCTATCTTGTAGGAGAAGCTGATGCAGTTGCCGACTATCATCAGGAATGGGCAGACCAACTCAAAGTCCAACATCCAGACATAACAGATAAAGAAAAAGCCCTTGAAATCGTCAAAGACTCTGTTGGTGCTATCTTTGCGCGTGTACTTGAGGATGCAGGAGTCTACAAGCAGACGGAACAAGGGCAGACAGCTTTTATGCGCTTTGTGGAGCAGGTCGGAATTTTGCCAGACTAGGAGCTTTCTCCTTGCACAGTCCTATAAAAAGTAGTATCATAGTGTCGTTTGAAATATCAGGAGGAAACCATGAAAGACTTTCATTTTGACGCTATATCTGCCTTTGAAAATTATGAAATTGAACAAATGAGAGATGGTCACGTTGTGGTGACGACCAAAGTAGTGGACTCGTCTCTCAACTACTATGGCAATGCCCATGGTGGCTATCTCTTTACCCTTTGCGACCAGATCAGTGGTTTGGTGGTCATATCTCTGGGGCTTGATGGAGTGACGCTCCAGTCTTCTATCAACTACCTCAAAGCAGGAAAACTCGACGATGTGCTGACCATTAAAGGAGAATGTGTCCACCAAGGACGCACAACCTGCGTCGTGGATGTCGATATCACCAATCAAGAAGGCAGAAATGTCTGTAAAGCAACCTTTACCATGTTTGTTACAGGCCAAAGGTCAGAAGACAGACAGGTAAGGATATAACATAAAAAGAGGCTCGCACCTCTTTTTCTTATTTCTTTTTATGATTTAATACGGCATTGAGGACAATAGCGAGTAGGCTAGCTACGACGATTCCGTTTGAGAAGAACATTTGGAAGGCTGTTGGCATGCTGACAAAGAGATTACTGTTGTTGAGTCCGACACCTGCAGCGATTGATACAGCTGCAATAAGGAAGTTGTGTTCATTGTTAGCAAAGTCAACACGAGCGAGAATTTGCATCCCTTGAATAGATACAAAACCAAACATCACCAGCATGGCACCACCGAGGACAGGGCTTGGAATGATTTGGGCAAGGGCGCCAAACTTAGGAAGGAGTCCAAGGAGAACCAGGAAACCAGCTGCGTAGTAGATTGGTAGGCGAGTCTTGATACCTGACAATTTAACCAAACCAACGTTTTGTGAAAATCCTGTGTAAGGGAAGGTGTTAAAGATTCCTCCGAGAAGAACGGCCAAACCTTCTGCGCGGTAACCGTTGCGAAGGCGTGTGCTATCGATTGGATCTTTCGTGATATCAGACAAGGCTAGGTAAACACCAGTTGACTCAACCATAGAAACCGTTGCGATGATACACATCATGATAATAGATGAGATTTCAAAGGTTGGCATCCCAAAGTAGAGTGGAGTTGGGACATGGACAAGTGGTGCTGCCGCAACAGGAGAGAAATCAACCAAGCCCATGCTGGCAGCAATGGCAGTTCCAACAACCAAACCAATCAAAATAGAGATAGACTTGATAAATCCTTTGGTAAAGATGTTGATCAAGAGGATAATCAGAACAGTGATAGCTGCAAGCAAGAGACTTTGACCAGTTGGTTCTGGAACGTTATTTCCCATATTTCCAATAGCAACAGGAATCAAGGTTAAACCAATCGTGGTAATAACAGATCCTGTTACGATAGATGGGAAGAGATTGGCCACTTTTGAGAAGATGCCTGAAACAAGAACCACGTAAATCCCTGATGCGATAAGGGCACCAAACATAGCACCACTACCATGGCTTTGCCCAATCATAATCAAGGGAGCTACCGACTGGAAGGCAACTCCAAGAACGACTGGAAGTCCAATCCCAAAGTATTTGTTGAGTTGGAGTTGGAGGAAGGTTGCCACACCACACATGAAGATATCTGTGGAAATCAGGTAGGTCAACTGCTCAGTCGAATAGCCAAGGGCTGTCGCAATCATGATAGGAACCAGAATGGACCCTGAGTACATGGCTAGTAAGTGTTGCAAGCCAAGAACGGCTGCTTGCGAATGTTTTTCTTGAGTTTGCATTAGAGATCTGCCTCCTTAAAAATAACTTGACCATTTTCAAAACGATCCAAGCGAGCGAGTGATAGGACAGGATAGCCTGCTTTTTCAAGCAAATCACGACCATCTTGGAAAGATTTTTCAATCACGATACCGATGGCTTCGACTTTGGCACCGGCTTGTTCGATGATTTGAATCAAGCCTTTAGCAGCTTGTCCATTAGCAAGGAAATCGTCAATAATCAAGACCTTGTCCTCGGGTGAGAGGAATTTTCCAGCGATAGAAACGGTGCTGGTCACCTGCTTGGTAAAGGAGTAAACTTGGGCAGTTAAGATACCTTCGTTCATAGTGATGTTCTTAGCTTTTTTAGCAAAAATCATGGGAACGTTTAAGGCTTCAGCTGTAAAAACGGCTGGGGCAATACCTGACGCTTCAATGGTTACGACCTTGGTAATACCAGCAGAAGCAAATTTTTCCGCAAAAACCTTACCGATTTCTCGCATCAATTGATAGTCAACTTGGTGGGTTAAAAAGGAATCCACCTTGAGGATGTTATCACCCAAGATATGCCCATTCTTGAGGATGCGCTCTTCTAATAATTTCATAAGACCTCCTAAAGTCTAAAAGCCAATCCATTTGCTTGTTTAAAGTTTCTAGCAAGAAATAGAAAAAGGACCTACTTAATCTCTAAGTAAGTCCTCAAAATAGGCATGGCAAAAAAGGCCATACCTCAAGCTGACTTACTTATTGTTAGGTGTTCCGGCACCTTGTAGAAACATCGTGCCAATTCACGACATAAACAAGTAAAACGATATTTAATTTTAAATAGGCTTGAGCCAATGTTTTTATTTTACACTAAATAACTTTATAAATCAAATATTTTGTTAGTATTTTTGTTTGAAAAACGAACAAATATAATAAAAATGGGCAAAAATTAACTTATTGACTAACATTTAGAAGGTTTTTCCATCATAAAAGGCATATTATCAAGATTTTTCAAGACTTGACAATATGCCTTTTTCTAACTTTAAAGACTTTTTTCCAATCTTTATTATTCTACTCGCTAAATCTTAAAAAATAACCATCTGGATCTAAAACTGCAAATTCATGAGGATAGATATAGTGATCCCCAACACGAAATTCTCTTTTTGTCAGTTGACGATGGATGAGATAGTTAGCTGACAGCAGATTTTGGTAGAGCTGGGGGACATCCTTGATGCCAAAGGAAATATTGACACCGCGCCCGAAAGGATAGGTCAGTTGGGCTAATTCTTCTGCGCTGCCTTCTTCTAACATGAGCTGGCAGTCTTCAAGCGAGAGGAAGAGAAATTTCTCCTCGGGGCGCTCGTATTCGACAGAGAATCCTAGCAGGTCGCAGTAGAAGTGGCGTGATTTTTCGATGTCAGATACTACAAATTCAGGAATGACAGCTTGATAGTCCATTCGTTTTCTCCTTAGAGTTCAATCTCCATGACAATGGGTGTATGGTCTTGGCGCGCACCGGAGTCAATCATATCAGACTTGGTCACCTTGTCAGCCACGCGGTTGCTTGTGAGCCAGTAGTCGATTCTCCAGCCTGTATTGTTGATTTTAGAAGTCTTGCTGCGTTGTGCCCACCAAGTGTAGCGTTCTGGAACATCGCCATGAATATGGCGGAAGGTGTCGGTAAATCCAGTTGCCAAAAGGTTGGTAAATCCAGCACGTTCCTCGTCGGTAAATCCTGGTGAACGGCGGTTGCTGGCAGGATTTGCAAGGTCGATCTCATTGTGGGCCACGTTGTAGTCACCGGTTGCAAGGACTGGTTTTTCTTTGTCTAGTCCAGCCAAGTACTCCGCATATTTGATATCCCAGATTTGACGTTCTTCCAAGCGTTTGAGTCCATCGCCAGCATTTGGTGTGTAAACTTGGGTAACGAAAAATTTATCAAATTCTAGCGTGATGATACGACCTTCCAAGTCCATGGTAGAAGGGGCACCGATTTCTGGGAAAGTGACAGTGGGTGTGAGTTCTTTCTTATAAAGGAACATGGTTCCAGCATATCCTTTACGGGCAGGCTCTTGGGAAGAGCGCCACGTGTTTTCATACCCTGGAAAGAGTTCTTCTAAAATTTCCAAGTGTTTTTTTGTAGGCCCCTTGGCAGAAAGTTTGGTTTCTTGGATAGCAATGATATCAGCATTTTCAGCGACCAAGGTTTGTAGGACTTCTTGGGACAATTTCGCACGAGCTGAGTCACTAGTTAGGGCAGCATTGAGGGAATCAATATTCCATGAGATGAGTTTCATAAAGTTACCTTTTTCATTCAGATTATAGATTTTATTATACCAAAAAAAGGTCCATTTCCCCAACGTATGGCTTGAAAAATCACTCTCTTTCGTTTATAATGAAGAATGATTTTATGAAAGGGAGTGAAAATAAATGAAATTTTACTCATATGACTATGTACTTAGCCAAATCAGTCAGCAAAATGGCATCATGATTGGCTTTGGAATTGTTCTCCTAGCTATCACAGGATTTTTTGCTTTTAAAGCCTATCGAGATAAAAAGGGGACTAAGTTTCGGGAATTGGTCATGATTTTGGCCTTGACCTTGGTGGCCATGCTTTTGGTGACAATCTCAAAATACCAGACCAATCAAGCCTCTAACAACCAATTTCAAACCTCCCTTCATTTCATAGAGGTTGTTTCCAAAGACTTGGGAGTGGATAAATCAGAAGTTTATGTCAATACTTCTGCAGCTACTGATGGAGCGCTTGTCAAGGTAGGTCCAAATTTCTACCGCGCCATGAACGGGAGCCAACCAGACAAGTATCTTTTAGAGAAATTAGAATTGAATCAAACAGACGCTATTGAATTGGTGGAGGTAAACAAATGACACTCAATTATATGGAAATTTTAATCAAACTGGCCTTGGGGCTCTTCTCGCTTGTTTTTGTTATCAATGTGACAGGAAAGGGGAACCTAGCACCTAACTCTGCGACAGACCAAATTCAGAACTATGTTCTCGGTGGTATCATCGGTGGGGTGATTTACAATAGTTCTATCAGCATTCTCCAGTATGCAGTGATTTTGATGATGTGGACGATTTTGGTCTTGACCCTCAAGTGGCTCAATAACAATGTTCGTTTTGTCAAACGCTTGATTGATGGAAAACCAACTCTCCTTATAAAAAATGGGCAGATTGACCCAGAAGCCTGTCGTTCAGTTGGCTTGTCTGCATCGGATGTAGCCCTCAAACTTCGTAGCCAAGGAATTTTCCAGATGAAGCAAGTCAAACGAGCTGTGCAGGAGCAAAATGGCCAACTCATCGTGGTCCAAATGGGGGATGAAAATCCTAAGTATCCAGTTGTGACTGACGGTGTGATACAAGTCGATGTTTTGGAGTCGATTGGTCGTAACGAAGAATGGCTGCTTGATAACCTCAGCAAGCAAGGGCATGACAATGTAGCCAATATCTTTATCGCTGAGTATGACAAGGGTGCGGTCACAGTCGTAACCTATGAATAAGAAAAACCTGGGGTCTTGGCCTCAGGTTTCTATTTGCAATCAGAAAGGGATGTTATGTCCATTATTCAAAAACTTTGGTGGTTTTTCAAGTTAGAAAAACGCCGTTATCTAGTCGGGATTGTGGCCCTGGTTTTGGTTTCCGTTCTCAATCTCATTCCACCTATGGTTATGGGACGAGTCATTGATGCTATCACATCAGGGCAATTAACCCAGCAGGACCTCCTTCTTGCCCTATTTTACTTGCTTCTTGCAGCCTTTGGGATGTACTATCTGCGCTATGTTTGGCGTATGTATATCCTTGGGACTTCCTACCGTTTGGGACAGATTATGCGCTCTCGCTTGTTTGAGCATTTCACAAAAATGTCTCCAGCCTTTTATCAAACCTATCGGACTGGGGACCTGATGGCACACGCAACCAACGATATCAATGCCCTAACGCGTCTGGCAGGGGGCGGTGTTATGTCTGCCGTGGATGCCTCTATCACGGCTTTGGTGACCTTGCTGACCATGCTCTTTAGCATTTCGTGGCAAATGACGCTAGTTGCCATTCTTCCCTTGCCTTTCATGGCTTATGCGACCAGTCGTCTAGGGAGAAAGACCCACAAGGCCTTTGGCGAATCCCAAGCTGCCTTTTCCGAACTTAATAACAAGGTACAGGAGTCTGTATCAGGTATTAAAGTGACCAAGTCTTTCGGTTACCAGGCGGACGAGTTGAAGTCCTTTCAGGCAGTCAATGAATTGACCTTCCAGAAGAACCTGCAAACCATGAAATACGATAGTCTCTTTGACCCTATGGTTCTCTTATTTGTTGGTTCATCCTATGTGTTAACCCTCTTGGTCGGCTCCTTGATGGTTCAGAAAGGGCAGATTACAGTTGGGAATCTAGTTACCTTTATCAGCTATTTGGATATGCTAGTTTGGCCTCTTATGGCCATCGGCTTCCTCTTTAATATTACCCAGCGAGGGAAGGTTTCTTACCAGCGAATTGAGGAACTTTTGTCTCAGGAATCACCTGTACAGGACCCTGAGTTTCCTCTAGACAGTATTGAAAATGGGCGCTTAGAGTACGATATTGACAGCTTTGCCTTTGAAAATGAGGAAACACTGACAAATGTTCACTTTAGTTTGGAAAAAGGGCAAACTCTGGGCTTGGTTGGGCAAACAGGCTCTGGGAAAACATCTTTGATCAAGCTCCTCTTGCGTGAATACGATGTGGATAAGGGAGCCATTTATCTAAATGGTCACGATATTCGGGACTATCGTCTGACAGACCTTCGTAGTCTTATGGGCTATGTCCCTCAGGACCAGTTTCTCTTTGCGACCTCTATCTTGGATAATATCCGCTTTGGAAATCCGAACTTACCACTTTCAGCAGTCGAGGAGGCAACGAAGTTAGCTCAAGTTTACCAAGACATTCTAGCCATGCCTTATGGATTTGATACGTTGATTGGTGAAAAGGGAGTCAGTCTCTCAGGTGGTCAAAAGCAGCGTCTGGCCATGAGTCGGGCCATGATTTTAGATCCTGATATCTTGATTTTGGATGATTCTTTGTCAGCCGTGGATGCCAAGACAGAGTATGCCATCATCGACAACCTCAAGGAGACGCGAAAGGACAAAACAACCATTATCACTGCCCATCGCCTGAGTGCGGTTGTCCATGCAGATCTGATCTTAGTCCTGCAAAACGGACAAATTATCGAACGGGGCACGCACGAAGACCTACTAGCCATGGATGGCTGGTATGCCCAAACCTACCAGTCTCAGCAGCTGGAAATGAAGGGAGAAGAAGATGCAGAATAAGAAAGAACAATGGGCTGTATTGAAGCGCTTGATGACCTATCTCAAGCCTTATGGACTCCTGACTTTTTTGGCACTTAGTTTTCTCCTAGCGACTACGATCATTAAAAGTGTTATTCCCCTTGTGGCTTCCCACTTTATAGACCAGTATCTCAGCGATCTCAACCAACTTGCTGTGACCGTTTTGCTGGTCTACTATGGCCTTTATATCCTTCAAACTCTAGTTCAGTATGTCGGCAATCTTCTCTTTGCGCGCGTGTCTTACAGTATTGTTAGGGATATTCGTCACGATGCCTTTGCCAATATGGAAAAGCTGGGCATGTCTTATTTTGACAAGACGCCAGCAGGCTCCATCGTCTCTCGTTTGACAAATGACACCGAGACTATCAGTGACATGTTTTCGGGGATTTTATCTAGCTTTATCTCAGCAGTTTTCATCTTTCTGACAACCCTTTATACCATGTTGGTGTTGGATTTTCGTTTGACAGCTTTGGTCTTGCTCTTTCTCCCCTTGATTTTCATTTTGGTCAATCTCTATCGGAAAAAATCAGTGAAAATCATTGCGAAAACCAGAAGTCTCTTGTCAGATATCAATAGCAAGCTGGCTGAAAACATCGAGGGAATCAGAATAATCCAGGCCTTTAATCAAGAGAAGCGCCTGCAGGCAGAATTTGATGAAATTAACCAAGAACACTTGATCTACGCCAACCGTTCTGTAGCCTTGGATGCCCTCTTTTTGAGACCTGCCATGAGTTTGCTGAAACTTCTAGGATATGCTGTCTTGATGGCTTACTTTGGCTACCGTGGGCTTTATCTGGGAATAACAGCTGGAACCATGTATGCCTTTATCCAGTACATCAATCGTCTCTTTGATCCTTTGATCGAGGTGACGCAAAACTTTTCAACTCTTCAAACGTCTATGGTTTCTGCAGGTCGTGTTTTTGCTTTGATTGATGAGAGGACCTATGAGCCCCTTCAAGAAAATGGGCAGGCCAAAGTCAAAGAAGGCAATATTCGATTTGAACATGTGTGCTTCTCATATGATGGCAAACATCCGATTCTGGATGATATTTCCTTTTCGGTTAACAAGGGTGAAACCATTGCTTTTGTGGGTCATACAGGTTCTGGGAAATCTTCGATTATCAATGTTCTCATGCGCTTTTATGAATTCCAGTCAGGGAGAGTTCTCTTGGATGATGTGGATATTAGGGATTTCAGCCAGGAAGAGCTGAGAAAAAACATCGGTCTGGTCTTGCAGGAGCCCTTCCTCTATCATGGGACCATTAAGTCCAATATCGCCATGTACCAAGAAATCAGTGATGAGCAGGTCCAGGCTGCGGCAGCCTTCGTGGATGCAGATTCCTTTATTCAAGAACTTCCTCAGGGATATGATGCACCTGTTTCCGAGCGTGGTTCGAGCTTCTCTACTGGTCAGCGTCAGCTTCTTGCCTTTGCTAGAACAGTCGCCAGTCAGCCTAAAATCCTGATTTTGGATGAAGCGACAGCCAATATTGACTCTGAAACAGAAAGTTTGGTTCAAGCTTCTCTGGCGAAGATGAGACAGGGACGGACAACCATTGCCATCGCTCATCGCCTTTCTACCATCCAAGACGCCAACTGCATCTATGTTTTGGACAAGGGGCGCATTATCGAGAGTGGAACCCATGAGCAACTCTTGGCTCTGGGAGGAACCTATCACAAGATGTATAGTTTGCAGGCGGGTGCCATGTCTTAATACTCTTTGAAAATCTATTCAAGCCATGTCAGCTTTATCTGCAATCTCAATGCTGTACATTGATTTTCATTGAGTGTAAGAAGGAAATACTTCAAAATACAGATTTCTTTCACCGCCTTTTCCATTTTGTGGTATAATGAAAAATGTTGACAAATAGCATAATAAAAACAAAGGAGAAACAGCATGCTGAAATGGGAAGACTTGCCCGTGGAAATGAAATCAAGCGAGGTTGAGTCTTACTACCAGCTTGTCTCTAAAAGGAAGGGTTCGCTGATTTTCAAGCGTTGTTTGGACTGGTTTTTGGCCTTGGTTGTACTGGTTTTGACCTCTCCCATCTTTCTCATTTTGAGCATTTGGATCAAGTTGGATAGCAAGGGGCCAGTGATTTACAAGCAAGAACGAGTGACCCAGTATAACCGTCGGTTCAAGATTTGGAAGTTCCGTACCATGGTAACGGATGCGGATAAAAAAGGAAGTCTGGTGACTTCTGCTAACGATAGCCGCATTACCAAGGTTGGTAATTTTATCCGCCGTGTCCGTTTGGACGAACTGCCTCAGTTGGTCAATGTTCTTAAAGGTGAGATGTCCTTTGTAGGGACGCGTCCTGAAGTGCCTCGTTACACAGAGCAGTATAGCCCTGAAATGATGGCAACCTTGCTTTTACCAGCAGGGATTACCTCTCCAGCCAGCATCAACTACAAGGATGAGGACACCATTATTAGTCAAATGACGGAGAAAGGTTTGTCGGTTGACCAGGCCTATGTGGAGCATGTTCTTCCTGAAAAGATGCGCTATAACCTTGCCTATCTCCGAGAGTTTAGTTTCCTTGGAGACATCAAAATCATGTTTCAAACCGTGTTTGAAGTGCTAAAATAAAGTAGTCATGAGAAAATGAGTACAAATAAAAGGAGCAAATCAATGCCAAATTACAATATTCCATTTTCACCACCCGATATTACGGAAGCAGAAATTGCTGAAGTAGCGGATACCCTGCGTTCTGGTTGGATCACAACAGGTCCTAAGACAAAAGAACTAGAGCGTCGCTTGTCTCAATACACACAGACGCCTAAGACTGTCTGCCTCAATTCTGCAACTGCCGCTCTTGAGTTGATTTTGCGCGTCTTGGAAGTTGGACCTGGTGATGAAGTCATCGTTCCAGCCATGACCTATACAGCTTCATGTAGTGTCATTACTCACGTAGGAGCGACCCCTGTCATGGTGGATATTCAAGCAGATACGTTTGAGATGGACTATGACTTGCTGGAGCAAGCTATCACTGAAAAGACTAAGGTGATTATTCCAGTAGAGCTTGCGGGGATTGTTTGCGACTATGACCGTTTGTTCCAAGTTGTGGAGAAGAAACGTGATCTCTTTACCGCTTCAAGCAAGTGGCAAAAAGCCTTTAACCGTATCGTGATTGTTTCTGATAGTGCCCATGCTTTGGGATCTACTTATAAAGGGCAACCAGCTGGTTCTATCGCTGACTTTACTTCCTTCTCATTCCACGCCGTTAAGAACTTTACAACTGCAGAAGGTGGAAGTGCCACTTGGAAAGCCAATCCAGCGATTGACGACGAAGAGATGTACAAGGAATTCCAAATTCTTTCCCTTCACGGGCAAACTAAGGATGCTCTTGCCAAGATGCAACTGGGTTCATGGGAATACGATATCGTCACACCAGCCTACAAGTGTAATATGACCGATATTATGGCTTCCCTTGGTTTGGTACAATTGGACCGCTACCCAAGTTTGCTAGAACGTCGTAAGGAGATCGTGAACCGCTATGATCGTGGTTTTGCAGGTTCTCGTATCCATCCATTGGCACACAAGACTGAAACTGTCGAATCTTCACGCCACCTCTACATCACCCATGTAGAAGGAGCGAGTTTAGAAGAACGCAATCTTATTATCCAAGAATTAGCTAAAGCAGGAATTGCAAGCAATGTCCACTACAAACCGCTTCCGCTTTTGACAGCCTATAAGAATCTTGGTTTTGATATGGCGAACTATCCTAAGGCTTATGCCTTCTTTGAAAATGAAATTACGCTCCCTCTTCACACTAAATTAAGCGATGAAGAAGTGGACTATATCATTGAGACTTTCAAAACAGTTTCTGAAAAAGTACTAGCTTCATCAAAAAAATCGTAAAAAAGTCTTGACAAAGAAAAAACAAAGTATTAAAATAAGTTCAACAAATCAGAAAAGTAACTATTTTTGATCTTCAGGGAGCCTGTGGTGATTGTGAACAGGTGGTTGGAAGTAGTGAAAGTGGGCTGATTTTAAAAATGAATTTGAAACAATGAAAATTCGGTGCGCACACCTTACAGTGCAACTTGTTGTTAGACAAGGCAGAGATGTAAAGGGGAATAGTCCCTTTATAATTGAGGTGGCACCGCGTTACCAACGCCCTCACGCAGAGTAATTTTCTGTGTGTGGGCTTTTTCATATCTTGAAATCAATACAGAAAGAGGAAAAATTTTATGACAACTAAAGGTTATTTTGGACAATTTGGTGGTAGTTTTGTACCAGAGCCTATTCAGGCTTTGTTGGATGAGTTGGAAGTGACATTTGACAAGTACAAGGATGATCCAGAGTTTTTGGCAGAATTTCGCCATTACTTAAAGGATTATTCAGGTCGCGAAACACCGCTCTATTTTGCGGAAAGTTTGACAGAGCACTTAGGTGGCGCTAAGATTTATCTCAAGCGTGAAGACCTTAACCACCTTGGTTCTCACAAGCTCAACAACGTTTTAGGACAAATTCTTTTGGCTAAACGCATGGGCAAAAAACGAGTAATTGCAGAAACAGGAGCTGGTCAGCACGGTGTTGCGACAGCAGCGGCTGCAGCTAAGTTTGGTATGGCCTGTGATGTCTACATGGGAGCAGAGGATGTGGAACGTCAACGTCTCAATGTTTTCCGTATGGAGATGATGGGAGCAACTGTTCATGCAGTTGAAACGGGAACACGAACTCTTAAGGATGCGGTTGATGCAGCCTTTGGAGCATGGATGAATGATTTGGAAGCCTTCTATGTTCTGGGATCTGCTGTAGGTCCTCACCCTTATCCAACCATTGTTCATGAGTTCCAAAAGGTCATCAGTGAAGAATCTCGCCGTCAAATCTTAGAAAAAGAAGGTCGTTTACCAGACTACGTTATTGCCTGTGTAGGTGGTGGTTCCAATGCCATCGGTGCTTTTTCTCAGTATGTGGCTGATGAAGAAGTTAAATTGGTTGGGGTTGAAGCTGCTGGTCACGGACTTGATACAGACAAGCACGCAGCTACTATGACAAAAGGTAGTATCGGAATTGTCGACGGCATGAAGACTTATGCAGTCTTTAAGGAAGATGGAGAGCTAGCTCCAGTTTACTCTATCTCAGCTGGATTGGACTATCCAGGGGTTGGTCCAGAACATGCCTACTTTAAAGATTCTGGTCGCGTGGAATATGTCGCAGCGACGGATGAAGAAGCTGTTCAGGCTCTCCTCCTTCTCAGCAAGACTGAAGGGATTATCCCAGCGATTGAAAGCTCACACGCTATCGCAGAAGCAGTTAAACGTGCACCGAAACTAAGTAAAGACGAAATTGTCATCATCAATGTCTCTGGTCGTGGAGACAAGGACGTAGCTGCGATTGCAGACTACCTAGAAGCTAAAAAATAAAAGATGGAAAAATTACAGTCTTTTCTCTCACAGAGAGCTTGTGGTTGCTGAAAACAAGCAGAGAAAGCTGTAAGGTTGGGTCCATTTGAAACAAGAGAAAAAAACATAATTCTCAAGGGAGTGCCCTCTATCGCACAGCCTGTTACAGGAGGTTTCTGAGACAGGAATGAGAGATAGGAGAAATCCTATAATTGAGGTGGCACCGCGAATTTCGTCCTCACGCAAGTTGTTTTGCGTGGGGATTTTTCATACAGTCGCCACGGACTAGAAGTAGAACTGAAAGGGAAACACAATGGAACGAATCATTCATGGAGATGTCTTATCACCAATCTTGGCTTATATGCGCCTAAAGGGGCAACACAAGGTTATCTTAGAGAGTATTCCGAGAGACAAGGAAACAGCTCGTTTTTCTATCTTAGCCTATAATCCAGTCTTTGAGATTAAGTTTGAAAATGGAGTCCTTTATCAAAATGGTCAAGTGATTGATCGGGATCCCTTAGATTTCCTTTATGAAGTGACTCATAAGAGCCAGCACCATTCAGATCTACCTTTTGGTGGTGGGGCAATTGGTTTTGTTGGTTACGATATGATTTCGCTTTATGAAGAAATTGGTCAAATCCCTCAAGATACAATTGGAACACCAGACATGCATTTCTTTGTCTATGAGAGTTACATGGTCTTTGACCACAAGAAGGAAAAAATTCATGTCATCGAGGATGCTCTCTATAGTGAGCGCAGTCAAGAAGCCTTGGAAGAAGCCTTGAACCAAGTGCTTGAGGAATTACGCATTCCTGCTCCAAATGAATTTGAAGACTTGGATCTATCTCCGTTAGACTTCAAACCGCATATCGCTCCTCAGAAGTTTGAGGAAATGGTGGAAATAGCTCGTGACTTGATTCGTAACGGGGATATGTTCCAATGTGTACTCAGTCAGCGTTTCTCAGCAGAAGTTACTGGAAATCCATTTGACTTCTACAGAAATCTCCGCGTGACCAATCCATCCAATTACCTCTATTTCTATGATTTTGGGGATTATCAAATCATCGGTGCCAGTCCAGAAAGTTTGGTTTCTGTCAAAAATGGCATCGTGACAACCAATCCGATCGCAGGGACACGACCAAGAGGAGCTACGGATGAAGAAGACAAGGCTTTGGCGACAGACCTGCTTTCGGATGAGAAGGAAACAGCAGAGCATCGGATGTTAGTAGACTTGGGACGTAACGATATTGGTCGCATCTCTGAAACGGCCAGTGTCCAAGTCACTAAGTATATGGAAGTGGAGCTTTTCCGTTATGTCATGCATTTGACCAGCGTGGTCAAGGGGCGTTTGCTTCCAGAACTCACTGCCATGGATGCTTTGAAAGCAACACTTCCAGCTGGAACAGTTTCAGGAGCACCAAAGATTCGAGCGATGAGACGCATCTATGAACTGGAAACGGAAAAACGGGGCGTATACGCAGGAGCAATCGGCTACTTGTCTGCGACGGGTGATATGGACTTTGCCATTGCCATCCGAACGATGATTCTCAAAAATCAAACAGCCTATGTGCAGGCTGGGGCAGGGATTGTCTATGACTCCATCGCCCAAAACGAATACCAAGAAACCATTAACAAAGCAAAATCTATGACTAGAATTGGAGAACTAAGACCATGATTTTATTAATTGACAACTATGATTCTTTTACTTATAACTTGGCCCAATACATTGGGAATTTTGCAGAAGTTCAGGTCTTGAGAAATGATGATCCCAGGCTGTATGAAGAAGCTGGAAAAGCAGATGGTCTGGTCTTTTCGCCCGGTCCTGGTTGGCCAGTTGATGCTGGAAAGATGGAAGACATGATTCGTGATTTTGCTGGCAAGAAGCCGATTCTTGGGATTTGTTTGGGCCACCAAGCTATCGCAGAAGTCTTTGGCGGTAAGCTAGGCTTGGCTCCCAAAGTCATGCATGGGAAACAGAGCAATATCAACTTTGAAGCGCCATCTGTTCTGTATCAAGGTATCGAGGATGGCCGTGCAGTCATGCGTTACCACAGTATTTTGATTGAAGAAATGCCAGAAGACTTTGAAGTGACAGCTCGTTCGACTGATGACCAAGCCATCATGGGAATTCAACATAAAAATCTACCGATTTATGGCTTCCAGTACCATCCAGAGAGCATTGGAACGCCAGATGGCTTGTCTTCTATTCGGAATTTTATCGAGAAGGTTGTAAAGTGAGGAAACTAGGATGAAAGAGATTATTGAAAAACTAGCAAAATTTGAAAATTTATCAGGTGTGGAAATGACGGATGTCATTGAGCGTATCGTAACTGGCCGTGTAACGGAGGCGCAGATTGCTTCTCTCCTTTTGGCTCTTAAGATGAAGGGGGAAACACCTGAGGAACGCACAGCCATTGCCCAAGTCATGAGAGGACATGCCCAACATATTCCAACTGAGATTCATGATGCCATGGACAACTGTGGTACAGGTGGGGACAAGTCTTTCAGCTTTAACATCTCCACAACTGCAGCCTTTGTCTTGGCTGGTGGTGGTGTTCACATGGCAAAACACGGTAATCGCTCGATTTCTTCTAAATCTGGTTCTGCAGATGTCCTCGAAGCCTTAGGCATCAACCTAGACCTCAAACCAGCTGAATTAGGTAAGGTCTTTGATAAAACTGGTATCGTCTTTCTCTTTGCTAAAAATATGCACCCAGCAATGAAATACATCATGCCAGCTCGTTTGGAATTGGGAATTCCAACAATCATGAACTTGACTGGTCCTCTGATTCACCCAATGACTTTGGAAACACAGCTTCTTGGAATTAGTCGTCCAGAACTTCTAGAAAGTACAGCTCAGGTTTTGAAAAATATGGGTCGCAAACGCGCTATCGTGGTTGCTGGACCAGAAGGTTTGGATGAAGCTGGTTTGAACGGGACAACCAAGATTGCACTTCTTGAGAATGGCGAAATCACCTTGTCAAGCTTTACTCCAGAGGATTTGGGAATGGAACGTTACGCTATCGAAGATATTCGTGGAGGCAATGCTCAGGAAAATGCAGAAATTTTGCTCAGCGTTCTTAAAAATGAACCAAGTCCATTCTTGGAAACTACAGTTTTAAATGCTGGTCTTGGTTTCTATGCTAATGGTAAGGTAGATAATATCAAGGATGGGGTTGCCTTGGCTCGTCAAGTGATTGCTAGTGGCAAGGCCCTTGAAAAACTCAGACTGTTACAGGAGTACCAAAAATGAGTCAGGAATTTTTAGCACGAATCTTGGAGCAGAAGGCGCGTGAGGTCGAGCAGATGGAGCTGGAGGAAGTCCAGCCCCTGCGTCAGACCTATCGCTTGGCTGAATTTTTGAAGAATCACCAAGACCGTTTACAGGTAATCGCTGAAGTCAAGAAAGCTAGCCCTAGTCTGGGAGATATCAATCTCAATGTGGATATTGTGCAACAGGCCCAGACTTATGAAGCGAACGGAGCAGTGATGATTTCGGTTTTGACAGATGAGGTTTTCTTTAAAGGTCATTTGGATTATCTACGGGGGATTTCCAGTCAGGTACAGATTCCAACGCTCAACAAGGACTTTATCATCGATGAAAAGCAAATCATCCGTGCTCGCAATGCAGGTGCAACAGTCATCTTACTCATTGTGGCTGCCTTGTCAGAAGAACGCCTTAAGGAACTCTACGACTACGCGACAGAGCTTGGTCTGGAAGTCTTGGTGGAAACCCACAATCTAGCTGAACTAGAGGTAGCTCACAGACTCGGTGCTCAGATTATCGGAGTTAATAACCGAAACTTGACCACCTTTGAGGTCGATTTGGAGACCAGTGTAGACTTGGCTAAACACTTCAAAGATGATTGCTTGTATATTTCTGAATCAGCTATTTTCACAGGGCAGGATGCAGAGCGAGTAGCACCATACTTTAACGGCATTTTAGTAGGGACAGCTCTCATGCAGGCAGAAGATGTAGCCCAGAGAATCAAGGAGTTGCAGATTGACAAAGGTTAAAATTTGCGGATTATCGACCGAGGAAGCGGTGGGAACAGCCGTTTCAGCAGGAGCGGACTACATCGGCTTTGTCTTCGCACCTAGCAAAAGACAGGTGACCTTGGATCAGGCTGCTGAGCTGGCAAAGATTATTCCGTCAGACGTAAAAAAGGTTGGGGTATTTGTTTCACCAAGTCGGGTAGAACTGCTAGAAGCGATTGACAAAGTTGGTTTAGACTTGGTTCAAGTTCACGGTCAGATAGCGGATGATGTGTTTGAGGATTTGCCCTGTGACAGCATTCAGGCTGTGCAGGTGGATGGAGAGGGGCATGTGCCTCATTCTCAGGCAGATTATCTCCTCTTTGATGCCCCTGTGGCAGGAAGTGGCCAGACCTTTGACTGGGGGCAACTAGATACTACTGGACTAAATCAGCCCTTCTTTATCGCAGGTGGGCTTAAGGAAGACAATGTAGTACAAGCAATTCAACACTTTACTCCCTATGCAGTAGATGTATCGAGCGGAGTGGAGACAGATGGACAAAAAGATCATGAAAAGATTAGAAGATTTATAGAGAGGGTAAAGAATGGCATATCAGGAACCAAATAAAGATGGATTTTACGGAAAATTCGGTGGACGTTTTGTCCCAGAAACATTGATGACAGCAGTTTTGGAGTTGGAAAAGGCTTATCGTGAAAGTCAGGCAGACCCAAGTTTCCAAGAGGAATTAAACCAACTTTTGCGCCAGTATGTGGGGCGTGAAACTCCTCTTTACTACGCAAAAAACTTGACCCAGCATATCGGCGGAGCCAAGATTTATCTTAAACGTGAAGACCTTAACCATACAGGGGCCCACAAGATTAACAATGCCTTGGGACAAGTTCTTCTGGCTAAACGCATGGGTAAAAAGAAAATTATCGCTGAAACAGGTGCTGGTCAGCACGGTGTGGCAACTGCAACTGCTGCAGCCCTCTTTAACATGGAATGTACTATCTACATGGGTGAGGAAGATGTCAAACGCCAAGCCCTCAATGTGTTCCGTATGGAGCTTTTGGGAGCTAAGGTTGAGGCAGTGACAGACGGTTCGCGCGTGCTCAAGGATGCGGTCAATGCAGCCCTTCGTTCATGGGTAGCTAATATTGATGATACCCACTATATCCTTGGTTCTGCCTTGGGGCCTCATCCATTCCCAGAAATCGTTCGTGACTTCCAAAGTGTTATTGGTCGAGAAGCTAAACAACAGTACCGTGACTTGACAGGTAAAAATCTACCAGATGCCTTAGTAGCCTGTGTTGGTGGTGGTTCTAATGCCATCGGTCTCTTCCATCCATTTGTAGAAGATGAATCAGTAGCTATGTATGGAGCTGAAGCAGCAGGACTTGGTGTGGATACAGAGCATCACGCAGCTACCTTGACCAAGGGTCGTCCGGGTGTCCTTCACGGTTCCCTCATGGATGTGCTCCAAGATGCCCATGGTCAAATTCTTGAAGCCTTCTCGATCTCAGCAGGTTTGGACTATCCTGGTATCGGTCCAGAGCATTCTCACTACCACGATATCAAACGTGCCAGCTATGTTCCTGTGACAGACGAAGAAGCCTTGGAAGGATTCCAACTCTTGTCTCGTGTGGAAGGGATTATCCCAGCCTTGGAATCTAGCCATGCGATCGCCTTTGCAGTGAAATTGGCCAAAGAACTTGGACCAGAAAAGTCTATGATTGTCTGTCTATCAGGTCGTGGGGACAAGGATGTGGTTCAAGTCAAAGACCGCTTGGAAGCAGATGCAGCAAAGAAGGGAGAAGCTCATGCCTAAGACACTAACAGAAAAATTAAACGCTATAAAAGCAGCTGGAAAAGGAATTTTCGTTCCCTATATCATGGCTGGAGACCATGAGAAAGGTTTGGATGGACTCGGAGAAACAATTCACTTTTTAGAAGATTTGGGTGTTTCGGCTATTGAAGTTGGTATTCCCTTTTCAGACCCTGTTGCAGATGGACCTGTTATCGAAGAAGCTGGCTTGCGCAGTTTAGCCCACGGGACCTCTACACAGGCTTTGGTTGAAACCTTGAAAACCATTGAAACAGAGATTCCACTGGTCATTATGACCTACTTCAACCCCCTATTTCAGTACGGTGTGGAGAACTTTGTCAAAGATTTGGCAGATACAGCGGTTAAGGGCTTGATTATTCCAGACCTGCCTCATGAGCATGCCAACTTTGTAGAACCATTTTTGGCAGATACAGACATTGCCTTGATTCCCCTAGTTAGCTTGACCACAGGAATTGAGCGCCAGAAAGAGTTGATTGAAGGGGCAGAAGGATTCGTCTATGCAGTTGCCATCAATGGGGTGACAGGGAAATCAGGCAATTACCGTGCAGACTTGGACAAGCACTTGGCACAATTGCATCAAGTGACCGACATCCCAGTTTTAACAGGTTTTGGTGTATCTAGTCAAGCCGATGTAGAACGCTTCAATGCGGTGTCAGATGGTGTTATCGTTGGTTCGAAAATCGTAAAAGCTCTCCATGAAGGAGAGCCGATTCAGGACTTTATCAAACAAGCAGTAGCTTACCAAAAATAATCACACAAGCAGCGAGTAAGAGGAAAGGCACAAAAGGAAGTCTTTCCTTTTTCTTTTGCAGGAGAAAGGCTAGGATGCCCGTCGCAGAAGCAAACTGAATCAAGATGAGTAATTCTGTTGCGCTAAAGACGAGAGCGCAAGAAGCTAAAAAGAGAAAATCCCCTGCGCCCATGCGAATATCGATAAAATGAGCTAACATTCCAAGGATAAGGAAGAAAATCATGACCAGATCCCAGCCAGAGGAAACCATGAGGATTAGGTGGAAAGTCATCCAGACCAGTAAGGGATATTCCTGATGGTGAAAGTCGTAGATGCCCAAGGTCAAACCAGCAGTGATTAGGATGACTTGTCCCAAGGAAAGAAAGCCCCAATACCAAGATAGAAAGAGGAGCCCTAAGCCTAGTTCAAAGAGGGCATACCAGACAGGATATGTAGCCTTGCAGTAGCGACAGCGAAAGCGATTGAGCACCTGCGAGAGAATCGGAATCAAATCTAAGGGGCGCAAGCGAGTCTGACAGGAATCGCAGTGACTAGCAGGTTGGATAATGGATTGCTCTGGAAAACGGTCAATGACCAAACCAAGAAAGGAAGCGAGAATACTCCCGACAAGAAAAAAATAAATATCAATCATACTTATCTATTCGTAAAAAATAGGAGAAGTAGTATAATGGAGAAACATAGATAAGATGGTGAGGCAAAGATGATAATTCGTTTTGAAGAAAATGTGAGCACAGAAAATGCTCAGCTCGTATGCCAATGGTCCAACTCCCTAGGCAAATCCTTTCAAGAACAATGGATGGGAACAATGATTCCTTTTCCCTTGACAATTCAAGTCTTGCAAGATTTGGAAGGAATCTTTTCAATCTTTTCTGGACAAGAGTTTGTCGGGCTTGTCCAGAAAATCAGGCTAGAAGACAGGAATCTACATATCGGACGGTTTTTAATCAATCCCCAGAAACAGGGGCAAAGCTTAGGTAGTCAGGCCTTAAGGAAATTTGTTAGTTTGGTCTTTGAAAATGGAGACATAGATAGTATTTCTCTAAATGTCTTCGAGGCAAATCAGGCAGCCAAGCATCTTTATCAAAAAGAAGGATTTGAAATCGTTAAAACCATTGAAGCACCTGTACGAAAATACGTTATGAAAAAGTTTAGATAGAAAGCAAAAAGCCTTGGTTCCCAAAGCTTTTTAATGTTATAAACTCATTAAAAGAACCCCCAGTTAGATTTGGAATATTTTTTATTCTGTGTCACATAAAAATAAATAAAATGAATGGCTATAGCTAGAGCTAAAATGGTTGTTATACTCACTACTATTATAGGATTAGAAGCAAAGATTAAAGAGAGAATCAAGGCAGTCAGATAGAGTGTCGCTTGGACATAGTAGTAACTTTTCGAATAGCGAAGATAATGTTTGTTATAGGGCCCATTTACTAGGACAGCAGCTTGAAAGAGGCCAAATCCGATATAAGAGAAGCTGGTTGCAAAGAGACGATTAGCTTCAGGATTCTGAAGAAAACTCATCGAAACGGTCATCATAAGAAGTCCAATGAAAATAGGATAGTGACTGTAAATTAGAAATAGTCCCTTTTGATTAGATTTTTCATCAATAGCATGGTCGAATTGACCAAAATAAAACAAGAACAGAGAAATCATAATAATGAAATAAAGAACCGAATAAATCGAGAAATTCTCGATTGTAAAGAAGTTAGCTAGCTCCGTAATCATCTCTCCAAACATAATAATGACAAGAAGGGAGATACGCTCGATTAAATGGGGGAGATTTACCTGGTAATGCTTATCTTTATTAAGCAAGATACTTGGCATAATAAATGTTAGCAGAATACTAGCAAATAAGATATAGACTCTAAGGTAAATAGGAAGAAGAGCTGCTAGATAGAATCCTAAACTTCCTAGACCTGTTATCCATAGAAAACCTTTGATACTTTCCCGATTAGCATCATCGGTTGATTTTCTAAAAAATTCAACCAAATATTGAAAAAATAAGGTAAGGGTTAATGTACCAATAGCCCAACAGAGATAATGAAAATATTGTTGCCAATCAGGTCCAATCATATTGGCTATAAAGAGTAAAATTCCCATTTTGATAAACATGATTACTATGTTAAATAAAGAGTTCTTTCCATAGCGATTGGTATAATCGGTTTGAATCATCCAGGAATCGATGAGAAACAAAGTAGCAATGAAAAAATCAAGGAAAGAATTCCAAGTCAAAATACCGTTATGAAGATGGTCAATTAAAGTAGTTACTTTTGAAATTGCAAAAACAAAAACTAGGTCATAAAAAAGTTCTGAAAATTCTACACGTTTATGTTTAATAAGAGTTGTCATCTTAAGATCTTTCTATTTTAGAAGTACAATTTATTATAACAGAAAATGGTAATGAGAGAAAAGGATATGCTTAAATAACTTTATGTGGCGCGAATGAACTGCGCCACAAAAGTTAGGTTTTTTCTGTCTAACTTTTGGGGTGCAGTTCAGAAGGGGTGTTTTTTCTATCGTTTTTTAGTGCTAAGACTACACAAAAAAGCCTTGATTCCAAGGCTTTTCCTGTTGTATTTAGATGCCCCCTACAGGGATTTGGAAAGGACTTTCATATTGAGAGCAATTAAAAATATTGAAATATAAGTGATTTTAGGTATTTTCAATGTCATGATTTAAAAATGGGACAAAAGTGGGGCAAAAACCATACAGATTCTAAACTGTATGGTTCTTTTTTTATCTAACCAAGAAAGGTTAAAACTTATTAAAACAAATGCAATCAACTGTTGAAAACTTTTTAGTCCGTGTAATATAAAAACAAGTAAAAAGTTGAACTATAGGGAATATTGTGTCATAATAGGTAATAGATGAATAATTAATAGATTGGAAATAATGCTTTCTTACCTTAACAAGTTGAATTGGTTATACATTTTTTCGTCGCAATTGTGTCTATCTCTCGAGTTTAGCTAGTTTTTATAAGCTCTGGTTTCTAATCAATATAACAAATTTTAGAAGTGCATAAGACAAGATGGTGACATTATTACAGTCATTTCTAGTCACCATATGTTGCTGGCACAGGCTGTTTGTAGTGTTGGCTATTTACTAGTCAGTTTAATCGGAGTGTTTAATTTTTATTGTTGAAAGGTTTTTATATGGAAAAAATTCTATCTTTAGGTCTGACAGGTAAGAAATTACTTGCTCAGGGGTTCTTGTTTGTTCTGCTAGGTCTCATCTTGATGGTCACGGGGACTTGGTTGCCAGTAAAGGTTATTCGACTGGTTCTGTTTTTAGCTTGGATAGCAACGGTCTTAGATTTAGTATTACGTATTTTCAAAAAAAGTCAGTCAACGGACACCTTGGGAGTTGCACTGGTTAAATTGTTAGTGCTGGGATATTTGCTTGGCTCCAATCTTGCGACGGATGTGCCGATTTATATTTTGGCTCTTGTGATTGGAGTTTATCAGATTTTTCATGCTAGTATTAACCTTGTCACCTATGTTCTCTACCGCAAAAACAAAATTCGACCTCGTTTTCGTCTCTTACTAGATGGACTCGTACTAGTTTTTCTTGGTGGGACTAGTCTTTTGTCCTCTACGGGAAATTCTGTCTTTCAACTCTTTGTTTTAGGGGCTTATTTTTTCCTTTATGGTCTGTCCAATATCCGTGATGGTTTCTTGTTTGAGGAGGAAATTGGGAAAAACCATCTCAAACGTCGTGTAAGAATGAGCTTACCTATTGTCCTAGCCGCTCTCATCCCTGCAAGTACTTTAGCAAAAATCAACAAATTCATGCAGGAAAATGCTGATGAGAGAGAGGATATCCATCTTGGAATAGTGAAGTCTGGTAAGACAGCGGAGCTTGAAATTTTTGTTCATACAGCTGAGACCTCTCTGTTTTCGGCAATTGGTCATGTGGATATCTGCTATCAAGGCCGTGTTATTTCTTATGGCAACTATGATCCGTCTTCTGAGACCTTATTTGGCATGGTAGGAGATGGTGTCTTATATTTCTGTGATCGTGACAAGTACATTGACCTATGTAAACGTGAGAGTCAAAAAACGCTTTTTGGTTATGGGATAGATTTGACGCCTGAAATGGAAAAAGCAGTTCAGAAAAAGTTGGCTGAATTGAAACAACTGACGATTCCATGGGAGCCAAGTGCAGATAAAATCATGACAGGGGATGGTAAGGAAGACTACACCTACGCTTATAAAATCAGACATGAGACAGATGGGGAACTTTATAAATTTATCAAATCTAAGTTTAAATCCTACTTTGTCTTATCTACAAACTGTGTGCTCTTGGCTGATACCATAGTCGGTCAGGCTGGCACCGATATCCTCTCACCCAAAGGATTTATCGCTCCAGGAACTTACCAAGCCTACCTTAATCGAGAGTTTGAAAAACCAAATAGTATAGTCGTATCTAAACATGTTTATTAAGGAGAATTTATGAACTTAGTAAAAAAATACACCCCGTTAATACTTTTTATAGGGCTGGTTGCTCTTGTAATTCTGAATGCATCGAGCTTTATATCAGGAGCAATCTCTCTCTTTGATGTAATATCAACCTTGATTTATGGTGCTGTTATTGCTTTTGTGCTCAATGTTCCCATGAAAAAAATTGAACAGTACTTAGTTAAATTGAAGGTAAAGGCAGAGTTGCGTCGTCCGATTGCCATGGTACTTGTTTTCCTAGCTCTTATCTTAATCGTGATTGCTCTTTTGGTTTTGGTGCTGCCAACCCTAGCCCAGACTATTAGTCAGCTGGGAACAGTCCTTTCAACAGTCCTTACTCAACTTGGGAAATTGCTAGGCAGCTCGGAATTTGTAACCAAAGACATGTTGTCAACTATCGTATCAGGAATTCAGGGACAGTCTAGCTCTATTAGCCAAGCTTTGATAGGTTTTTTATCAGGTCTGACTAGTAATATCGGCAATATTTTTTCAAGTTTGATGAATGCCTTTTTGATTATAGTCTTCACCTTTTTATTTTTATCCAGTAAGGAACATTTGGCAGCGATGACGAGTCGACTTCTAAAAGTTTTTCTTCCAGAGAAGGTGGTGATAAAGTTGACTTACATTGGACAAGTAGCACTAGAGACTTATGACCAATTTTTGATGAGTCAGCTGATTGAAGCAGTTATCATAGGAGTTATGATAGCGGTTGGTTACAGCGTGTTTGGGATACCCTATGGAGTAATGACAGGTATCTTTGCAGGAGTGCTATCGTTCATTCCTTATGTAGGGCCTATGATTGCTTGTGTTGTGGGAGCGATTTTTATCTTCACAGTGAGTCCTACTCAAGCCTTACTTTCTCTTCTTCTATATCAAGTTATACAGCTGATTGAAGGAAACCTTATTTATCCTAGAGTTGTAGGTCAGTCTATTGGTTTGCCAGCTATTTTCACGCTTGCGGCTGCTAGTATTGGAGGGAATCTTTTCGGACTACTTGGAATGATATTCTTTACCCCCGTATTTGCTGTTATCTATCGACTGGTTAAAGAATTTGTCGTTGCAAAGGAAAATCAGGTAGATTAAGAAAAACTAAATTTAATAAGATATACTGAGAAGAGAGTGAGAGATTCTCTTCTCTTTTATTTTTAAATACTTTTCTACAAAAAGCTATTAGACGTTAAAAAAAGCCTTGGTTTCAAGGCTTATTTCTGTTGATTTAGATGTGCCCCCTGCAGGGCTCGAACCTGCGCCCCATAGCTTAAGAGTCTACTGCTCTACCAACTGAGCTAAGGAGGCAACAGAAAAAGCTGAGAATGTAACTTCCCAGCTTTTTTAATATGCCCAAAATGGCAGCTAGATTATTTACGAAAGGCATCAAGGATATAGGTGAAACCAACAATTAAAAATGCAAAGGCAACGACATAAACGACAAAGACACTTGTAGCTACTGGATTGAACAAAATCACTAGACCTAGTAAAAATGCAAGCAACGCTATCCACATGATATGGTTGCCAATAATAGGGAAAATCAATCCCAGACGATTGCCTTTAAAGAAAGCTATAATGGCTTCTACAATTAACCAAATTCCTAAAATAGTTGGAATGACAACTGGCAGCGTCACAAAGCCATAGGCAACGAGGTAAAGAGCTAAGAGAAGATTAACAATCCCTTGGAAAAGATGAGCTGGTGAGCGAAGCTCTTTTGGTACAGAGAAATAGCCTAAAATAGCTGCTATAGAAGAAACCAGTAAACCAAATGCAATCCACCAGCTGTAAACAACAAGATTAGCTACTGGGTTTGTAAATAGGAAAAGTCCTAAAAGGACAAAAACAACTCCTGCAAGGAATAGCAGTAAACGATTAGAAAATTTCATTTCAATACCCCCTATATAGTATAGTTTGATAATAAAAATATTATACACCTTTTTAGAGGAAATGTCAATAAACAAAATGGAAAATTTGGAAGTTTCAGTCTGATTTATGAAAAGAAAATCAGTTTTTATTATTTTGAAAATAAAAAGAGAAGATAAAATTTGTCTTCTCTACATGAAAATATTGTATGGAATCAAAGCAAAAGTAACTGGCTTTACACTATTTGTAAAGATGTAATTTGATTCAAAAAGAAAAGATAGATTTAAAATGTGGGACAAATGATGGGGTAAATCAGTTATAGACAAGCAAAAAAAGCCTTGATTTACAAGGCTTTTTCCTGTTGTATTTAGATGCCCCCTACAGGGATCGAACCTGTGACCCACGGATTAAGAGTCCGCTGCTCTGCCAGCTGAGCTAAGGAGGCAAAGAAAAAAGCTGTATTGGTGCCGAAACTTCACGGTTTGTATTGAACCCGCGCAATTAAGCAGGTGGGCAACTCGCTCTAACTGAAGCTGTTTCCGTGTGAGACGGCCTACATGCTGTTAGAAGACTTTTGTTTCCCTAATAATACAAAAAATAGTCGGTCAACACTTAAGTGTGAAGTCGTACACCACAGCGTTTCTATGTTTATATAATACCACTTTTTCAAAAAAAATCAAGAGGAAAGTGCAATTTTTTGAAAAGGATTTCAGATTTTTCGCAAACGGTCGATAGCTTCCTTTCTTTGAGCCAAAGCCCGTTCATATTTACCAGTATCTTCTGCTTGGAAATAGTGATGATTACGAATTTTTTCTGGTAGATAGTCTTGCTTGACCCAATTTCCAGGATAGTTGTGTGGATAGAGATAGTCTTGGGCATTCCCCAGTTCCTTGCTTCCACTGTAGTGCCCATCACGCAGGTGTCGCGGAATAGGCAAGTGCCCTGATGTTTTGAGGTCGGCAAGAGCCTTATTCATAGCTACATAGGCTGAGTTGGATTTTGGAGAAAGGGCCAAATCAATCACGACATTGGCAATGAGAATGCGGGCTTCGGGAAAACCAATCTTTTGTGCAGCATCTAGAGCAGTTACGGTGTGAATCTGAGCCTCAGGATTGGCTAAGCCGATATCTTCATAGGCGATAACAGTCAAGCGACGAGCGAGACTTGGCAAATCACCAGCCTCAATCAAGCGGGCAGCATAGTGAAGACTGGCATCAACATCTGAGCCACGGATAGACTTTTGCAGGGCTGAGAGGACATCGTAGTGGCCATCTCCATCCTTATCCATAGTGATGTAGCTTCGCTGCAGGCTATTTTCCATGATGTCTAGAGTAATATGGCGAATGCCCTCATCATTCTCAGGGGTAGAAAGAACAGCCAAGTCCAGTGAGTTGAAGGCAGAACGCAGGTCTCCGTTTGTAGAAGTTGCGATGAAATCCAGCGCATCCTCATCTAGTTCTACTGGGAAATCAAAACCACGCTCAGGGTTACTTAGAGCTATCTGCAGGGCCTCTTTGACGTCTTGGTTAGACAGAGGTTCCAACTCAAAAATTTGAACTCGGCTACGGATGGCAGGAGTGACAGAAAAGAAGGGATTTTCAGTCGTAGCGCCAATCATGATGATCAGACCACTTTCCAAGAGAGGCAAGAGGAAGTCTTGCTTGGTTTTATCTAGTCTATGAATCTCGTCTAGTAATAGGACGAGACCACCAGAGAATTTCGCCTCTTCCGCAATTTCTTGCAGTCGTTTTTTACTATCAACTGTCGCATTGAAAGTTCGAAAGGCATACTTGGTCGTCCCTGCGATGGCAGAGGCAATACTGGTCTTGCCGATTCCCGGAGGTCCATATAGAATCATGGAAGACAGGCGGTTGGCTTCCACCATGCGACGGATGATTTTTCCTTGTCCGACCAGATGCTCCTGGCCGATGACCTGGTCGATGGTTTTAGGGCGCATGCGAAGCGCGAGATTGTCTGGCATAGCAGTCCTTTCTAACGTGGATTTTCTGATGTATATGTGGTAAGATGGTAGTATCTATTTTAGCACATTTCCGAGTAATCGGGGCGATTAAAGAGTCGCATAGAAAGAGGACAAAATGGCAACATATGGATTTTTAGATGTTTTAGAGGAAGAGTTGGAGAAGAATTTTCCCTTTGACTTTGAGATTAGTTGGGACAAGCGCAACCACGCGGTTGAAGTGAGTTTTCTGTTGGAAGCGCAAAATGCTGCAGGTGTGGAGATGGTGGGTGAAGATGGAGATGTTTCATCAGATGACATTCTCTTTGAAGAAGCAGTGCTTTTTTACAATCCAGCCAAATCAACAGTCAATGAGGAAGACTATTTGACTGTCATCCCTTACTTGCCTAAAAAAGGATTTTCTCGCGAATTTTTAGCTTATTTTGCGCTATTCCTTAAAGATACTGCCGAGGTTGGACTAGATGCCCTCATGGACTTTTTGGAAGACCCAGAAGCAGAGGAATTCGTCATGGAATGGAATCAAGAAGTCTTTGAAGAAGGAAAAGTAGGCTTGGAAGAGGGAGAGTTTTACCCTTATCCGAGATACTAGGAGTTGGTTGGAGATTTTATGAAGAAAATTGGGATTTATTTGGTTTATGTGCTAGCTGTTGTCTTTATTATGCTAGCTTTTGCTTGTGGAACCATCGCATTTGCAGAGTTGGGCTATTCTGCATTATTAGTTTTTAGTTTTGGTTATGCTTTTGCTTTTCTAAGCATGTATGTAATCTTGATTCTTCATGAGCTTGGTCATGCATTTTGTGGTTATCTGACAGGCTATCGTCTGGTGGCTTTTGGATTAGGGAACTTTCTTTTAACCAAAAAGTCAGGAAGGCTTCATCTTAGTCGAACAGCAGTTATAAAAAATGTTGGTGCTCAGTATATTGGATTGAAAGAAGATGAAAGCGATCAAAGAATCATCCTGATGCTTTCAGGAGGCTTGATGGTTCATCTCAGCTTGATATTATTGGCGATAGTGTTTGGATTTTTGACAAGAAGCTGGTATTTTGCAGGGACTTGGATTTTTCTTAATTTGTCTTTCTTCCTAAATAACATTTTGCCAGTCGGCATCACCGATGGAGCGAAAATTTGGGAATTGCTACAACAACCTGAAAATACCAAATACGCCTACCTAATGTTGAGGCATTCTGCCCAGACCTTGCTAGCTCCTCAAGAATATGATTTAAAAGACTTTATCATGTCTGTTGATGAGGATGTGAGAGGAAGTTTTGCAGAAAGTGTTCGGACTCTTCAGGGATTGGTATTCATATTGGATGATAATATAGAGCTTGCAAAGCAACAGTTTCAGTCTGTGTTAGAGAAAACAGATAATCCAATGTCTAAAACTAGTTCTCAATTATACCTTCTTCAAGTTGCTCTGATGGAAGGAGATAATAAGAATGCGGAAGAATATGCAAGTATTCGAGGGGTCAAATCCTTTTTATCTATAAAAACAGCAGATATGCAGGTCATTCAAGCTTGGTATCAATTTAAAGTAAAGAAAGATGTAGTTCAAACTCACAAGGCTATGAAGCTTGCTAGACAGAAAATGAATAGCAGCCGGATGTTACGGGATGAGAAAAGCTATTATGAAAACTGGTTAGCCGAGCTGGAAAAGGAATTAACCGAAGGAGTCTAATATGGAAATAGAGATTTCTGATTTCACAGGCTGTAAGATTGCTTTGTTTTGTGGGGATAAGCTTTTGACTATCTTACGCGATGATAAGGCAAGCATTCCCTGGCCCAATATGTGGGAACTGCCCGGTGGGGGACGAGAGGGGGATGAAAGTCCTTTTGAGTGCGTGGCGCGTGAAGTTTATGAAGAACTGGGAATTCATCTGACTGAGGATTATCTGCTTTGGAGTAAGGTTTATCCAAGTATGCTTTTTGCGGATAAACAATCTGTATTTTTAGTCGGCCAGTTGACACAGGATCAGTTTGACAGTATCACCTTTGGAGATGAAGGACAGAGCTATCAGCTCATGAATGTCGAGGAATTTCTTAGTTCCAGTCAAGTTGTCCCTCAGTTGCAGGATAGAGTGAGAGATTATATGGAGGAAGTTTGATAAATGGCGAAGCGTAGCAAAAATATCAATATGTTTCTCATGGATGGTGAAGTGACTGGAAAAATCAAATGTACTTTGTCAAATTGGACGGGAGTGATTTACAAAATACCTCGTATTCAGTTGGGAGATTTAAAGTCGCGTGATGAAATGAAACAAAGTGGTATTTATTTCTTATTTGGTCGAGATGAAGATAAACAGAAAGATGTGACCTATATTGGTCAGGCGACAACTCGGAAAAATGGTGAAGGGGTATTGTTGCGAATTCAAGAGCATACCCGTGATAGTCATGCAGATTATTTTAATGATGTCATCATTCTAACAACTCAAAATAATTCTTTCGGTCCAACAGAAATTAGCTATTTGGAAAATAAATTTACTCAACTTGCTAAAGAAGCTGGTCGCTACATTGTGAAAAATGGGAATGATCCAAATCCTGGTAATGTAACTGAGGAAAAGGAATCTGAACTGGATGAAATTGTTGAAAATACGCTAATGATTATTGGAACTTTAGGTTATCGTGTTTTTGTTCCAATGACAAAGAAAGTTAGTCAAGATCTGACTGATAATCATTCAACTTATCTTTATTTAAAGCGTAAAACTAAGAAATCTAACAAAGTAATAGAAGCAACTTGTGAACGGACAACTGAAGGTTTTGTTGTTTTAGAAGGAAGTCAAGTAGAAATAAAGGATTCTCCATACCTTCCAGCAAGTTTAAAAGAAATGCGTCAGAATTTAATAGCTTCTCGGGTCATTCAAGATGGAGTGTTAAAAGAAAAACAACTCTTTTCTAGCCCTTCTTATGCAGCGGCTTTTTTGCTGGGTATGCAAACGAACGGTCGAACTGATTGGAAAGACCAGGATGGAAGAACTTTAAAAGAATTGGAAGAATTAATAGATTGATAAGGAAAAATTAAATGGAAACATGGCAAGAGTTAAAAGTAACGGTTAAGCGTGAGGGGGAGGAGTTGGTTTCCAACCTCTTGATTGAGCTGGGAGCTCAAGGAGTCGCAATCGAAGACAGTATGGACTATATGGGAAATGTTGACCGCTTCGGAGAGATTTTCCCAGAGGTTGAGCAGCAAGAAGAAATCGTAGTGACAGCCTACTACCCTGATACAGTTGATATAGCAACGGTTGAGGCAGACTTGCAGGCCCGTCTCGCGGAACTAACTGATTTTATGGACTTGGGAGAGGTCAAGATGGGGACGACTGCCTTGGCTGAGGAAGACTGGGCAGACAACTGGAAGAAATACTATGAACCAGCTCGTATCACTCATGATTTGACCATCGTGCCGTCTTGGACGGACTATGAGGCGACTGCTGGGGAAAAGATTATCAAGCTGGATCCAGGTATGGCTTTTGGTACGGGGACCCATCCAACCACTAAGATGAGCCTCTTTGCCTTGGAGCAGGTTCTTCGTGGTGGGGAAACAGTGCTAGATGTGGGTACTGGTTCAGGGGTTCTCTCTATTGCCAGCTCGCTACTTGGTGCCAAGGAAATCTTTGCCTACGACCTGGATGATGTGGCAGTTCGTGTTGCTCAGGAAAATATTGAGCTCAACCCTGGTATGGAAAACATTCATGTAGCAGCAGGAGACTTGCTTAAGGGAGTTGAGATTGAGGCAGATGTGATTGTGGCTAATATCTTGGCGGATATCCTTATTCATTTGACGGATGATGCTTACCGCTTGGTCAAGGATGAAGGCTACCTCATCATGAGTGGCATTATCAAGGACAAGTGGGACATGGTGCGCGAGTCGGCTGAGTCAGCTGGATTTTTCCTCGAAACTCACATGGTTCAAGGGGAATGGAATGCCTGTGTCTTTAAGAAAACCAAGGATATTTCCGGTGTGATTGGAGGCTAGCATGCAGCAGTATTTTGTCAAGGGGAGTGCAGTCTCTCCTGTCACCATCGAGGACAAGGAAACCAGCAAGCATATGTTTCAGGTTATGCGCTTGAAAGAAGATGATGAGGTGACCTTAGTCTTTGATGATGGTATCAAGCGTTTGGCGCGCGTCTTGGATGTTGAAAATCGTCAGTTTGAGTTGGTTGAAAAGTTAGCTGACAACGTGGAATTACCAATCCAGGTGACCATCGCATCTGGCTTTCCCAAGGGCGACAAGCTCGAGTTTATCACTCAAAAAGTAACTGAACTGGGCGCCAGCCAGATTTGGTCCTTCCCTGCCGATTGGTCGGTCGCCAAATGGGATGGCAAGAAATTGGGTAAAAAGATTGAAAAACTAGAAAAAATTGCCCTTGGAGCAGCAGAACAAAGCAAGCGTAATCTAGTACCAAGTGTCACACTTTTCGAGAAAAAATCAGACTTTCTAGCTCAACTGGACCAATTTGACTCTATCGTAGTGGCTTATGAAGAGTCGGCCAAAGAAGGAGAAGCCGCTGCGCTTTTACAAGCAGTTAATGGACTCGAGAAGGGAGCCAAATTGCTCTTTATCTTTGGTCCAGAAGGTGGTCTGTCACCTGCAGAAATCGAAAGTTTTGAAGCTAAGGGAGCAGTCTTGGCAGGTCTTGGTCCTCGTATTTTGCGAGCAGAAACAGCACCGCTTTACGCCTTATCAGCCCTTAGTGTTTTATTAGAATTAGAGAAATAAGAGGAAGAAAATGGAACAAAAACACCGTTCAGAATTTCCAGAGAAGGAACTTTGGGATTTAACAGCCCTATACCAAGACCGTGAGGATTTCTTGCGTGCAATCGAGAAGGCTCGTGAAGACATCAACCAGTTTAGCCGTGACTACAAGGGCAATCTTCACACTTTTGAAGATTTCGAGAAGGCCTTTGCGGAATTGGAACAAATCTACATTCAGATGAGCCATATTGGTAACTATGGCTTTATGCCTCAGACGACAGACTATAGCAATGACGAATTTGCCAACATTGCCCAAGCTGGGATGGAATTTGAAACAGATGCTAGCGTAGCCTTGACCTTCTTTGACGATGCCTTGGTGGAAGCTGATGAGGAAGTCTTGGACCGTTTGGGTAAATTGCCACATTTAACAGCTACCATTCGTCAGGCAAAAATCAAAAAAGCCCACTATCTAGGGGCTGATGTGGAGAAGGCCTTGACCAATCTCGGTGAAGTTTTCTACAGTCCGCAGGATATTTACACTAAGATGCGAGCTGGGGATTTTGAAATGGCTGACTTTGAAGCTCATGGCAAGACCTACAAAAACAGCTTTGTGACCTATGAAAATTTCTACCAAAATCACGAGGATGCTGAAGTTCGTGAGAAATCCTTCCGTTCCTTCTCAGAAGGACTTCGTAAGCACCAAAATACGGCTGCTGCGGCCTATTTAGCACAAGTTAAGTCTGAAAAACTATTGGCAGATATGAAGGGCTACGACTCAGTCTTTGATTATCTTCTAGCTGAACAAGAAGTGGACCGTGCCATGTTTGACCGCCAAATTGACCTGATTATGAAAGATTTTGCGCCAGTTGCCCAGAGATACCTCAAGCATGTTGCCAAGGTCAATGGTCTTGAAAAGATGACCTTTGCAGACTGGAAATTGGACTTGGACAGCGCCTTGAATCCTGAAGTGACTATTGACGACGCCTATGATTTGGTCATGAAGTCGGTAGAGCCTTTGGGGCAAGAATATTGTCAGGAAGTTGCTCGCTATCAAGAAGAGCGCTGGGTGGACTTTGCTGCCAATAGTGGTAAGGATTCTGGTGGTTATGCGGCGGATCCATATCGCGTGCACCCTTATGTCCTCATGAGTTGGACAGGTCGTTTGAGCGATGTCTATACCCTGATTCATGAAATTGGGCATTCTGGTCAATTCATCTTTTCAGACAATCACCAAAGTTACTTCAACGCCCACATGTCTACTTACTATGTCGAAGCGCCGTCAACCTTCAATGAATTGCTTTTAAGTGATTACTTGGAACACCAGTCTGACGATCCGCGTCAAAAACGCTTCGCTCTTGCCCACCGCTTGACAGATACCTACTTCCATAATTTCATTACCCACCTCTTGGAAGCAGCCTTCCAGCGCAAGGTTTATACACTGATTGAAGAGGGAGAAACATTTGGAGCAAGCAAGCTTAATAGCATTATGAAGGAAGTCTTGACAGACTTCTGGGGAGGTGCCATTGAAATTGACGACGATGCGGCTCTGACTTGGATGCGCCAAGCTCACTACTACATGGGCTTGTATAGCTACACTTACTCTGCTGGTCTTGTTATCTCGACTGCGGGTTACCTCCATCTGAAAAATTCAGAAACTGGAGCCGAAGACTGGCTCAACCTCCTCAAATCAGGTGGCAGCAAGACACCGCTTGAGTCAGCCATGATTATCGGAGCGGATATCTCAACAGACAAACCACTCCGTGATACCATTCAGTTCTTGTCAGACACAGTTGACCAGATTATTGCCTACAGTGCCCAGTTGGGAGAGTAGGGGGATAGAAAGATTGTTCTAGAATGATGTTTATGGGTTTGTTAAGCGTCATTATAATTGGCTTGGCTGTAGCTATTTTCAAACACGCCGTTGAAGGTCATGATGTTAAAATTGAACTTGCGGTAAGTTGGTATTGATAGTTATTTACTTCATTTTTTATCAGATTGTATTTAATTGAGAATTCAATATTAAGTCATTTAAGGACGGCTTTTTGAACAGTTGTTAGAAGTGTAGAGTTATTGCCCATGTATCAAGAGTTACTTAGAAAAATAGCAGAAGAAAAACCAAGTTATCATCAGGAGGAAATCCAATGGTTGCTTGATCATTTGGGAGATTCTTCTCCAGAAATTCGCGATGACCTTGTTTTTACAAGCTTTGCTAGAGGGATTCAGGAAGAGCTATTTACACAGGAACAATTTCATTTCATTGCTGAAGGGATTTCATCTGATGGAGGGTTAGATAAAGAGATTGATAAGGTAGGCCTGTCAACCCTTGAACGTTCTTTTAGGGCGCTTATTTATGCAAATCTCTTGTCTGCAGATGCCAACCAGCAATCGATTTTTTATCAGGGATTAAAAGCAGAAATTCGTAATGTCCTTTTAAATCAAGGGTTGTACTATCTTTCAAAAGAAAAGGATACAACAGGTTTTTCAAGTCAGTATGGTTGGGTTCATGCTTTTGCACATGGAGCCGATTTACTGACAGAGGTGGTTTGTCATCCAGACTTTCCTAAAAACAGAATTCATGAAGTATTTGAGATACTTGGCTAACTATTTAAAAGAATTTCCATTCGTTTTACAGATGATGAGGATTGGCGTTTAGCCAGAGTACTTTATGAACCTATTTTACAAGGGAAGTTGGAGCAAGAGCAAGTAGCTTCTTGGATAAAAGCTGTTGACTTTCCGATAGAAGAAAGGGAAGATTTTTATAAATTTTCCAACTTCAGATCCTGTCTGTTGGAAGTCTATGTCCAACTTGACCAGAGAAATAGTTTACAAGATGACTTGAAAGAAGCCATCCAGTCTTTTCAATACTAAGGATAAGCTAATATTATTTATTGAAAGAGTTTCTATTGTATCCTCCTAACTAATAATGAGAACTAATAAAAGAGGTTGAATCATTTTCCAACCTCTTTTTGTGTATCTTAATGGAATTGCATACCACCATCAACGATAATGGTTTGTCCTGTAATGTAGTTTGAATCTGGTCCTGCAAGGAAGCTGACGGCTGCAGCCACATCTTCTGGTTCAGATAGACGTTTTAGAGTAATATCTTTTGCAAATGTCTGCATACCCCACTCGTCATCTTTTCCTGCATTTTTACCAACTTCATGAGCGATGTCGTACATCATTGGTGTTTTCACAATACCTGGTGCGTAGGCGTTAACAGTGATTCCTGAGTCTGCTAAATCACGGGCTAATGTTTGCGTAATTCCGCGAACAGCAAATTTGGTTCCACCATAAACAGTTAGATTTGGATTACCGACTACACCAGCTTGAGAAGTTGCGTTGATAATTTTACCTCCGTGGCCAAGTGCTTTAAATTGCGCTTGTGCAGCTTGTGACCCCCAAATGACACCACCAACGTTGATACCGAAGGTACGTGTAAATTGTTCCTCAGTAATTGTATCAAGAGGAGTAGTTGGAGCAACTCCAGCGTTATTTACGACAACATTCAAATCACCAAAATGGTCAACAACCTGTTGAAATGCTTGGGCAACTTCTGCCTGTTTCGAAACATCAGCTACGACAGCAAAGGCATTTTCAGCTGATAATTCGGCAACAGCCTTTTCAGCTGTTTCGGGATTGTAGTCTAAGACTCCTACCTTAAAGCCATCTTGAACCAATCGTTTCGCAATTGCAAAACCGATTCCTTGACCTGCACCTGTGACAATAGCAACTTTAGACATATGATTCCTCCTTGGTATTCACGATACCATTCAAACGTTCATAAAAGAACAGCAAAGGTTTACAAATGAGCTTTTATAATGAGTTTTGTAACCCCTATCAAAACTACGCTATTAGTATACACCTTTGAAAAAAATGTTTCAAATAAACACTACCGTTTTTACAGAATTTTAACCTGAAATTTCCAATCAATTTTCTTGAAACCCTTTCCCTCTTTTGATAGACTAGTATCTAGTTTTTGAAAAAAGGAGAAAGAAAATGAAAAAATTTGTTGCTGAATTAATCGGTACTTTCATGCTTGTGTTCATTGGAACAGGAGCTGTTGTTTTTGGAAATGGTCTTGATGGCCTTGGTCACCTTGGAATCGCCTTTGCCTTCGGTTTGGCCATCGTGGTTGCTGCTTACTCAATCGGAACTGTTTCAGGTGCTCACTTGAACCCAGCGGTTTCGATTGCTATGTTTGTAAACAAACGTTTGTCATCTTCAGAACTTGTAAACTACATCCTTGGACAAGTAGTTGGAGCCTTCATCGCTTCTGGCGCGGTCTTCTTCCTCTTGTCGAACGCAGGTATGTCAACTGCTAGTCTTGGTGAAAATGCCTTGGCAAACGGGGTTACTGTCTTTGGTGGTTTCTTGTTTGAAGTGATTGCAACCTTCTTGTTTGTCTTGGTTATTATGACCGTGACTTCAGAAAGCAAGGGAAATGGCGCGATTGCTGGTTTGGTAATCGGTTTGTCCTTGATGGCCATGATCCTTGTGGGATTGAACATCACTGGACTTTCAGTTAACCCAGCTCGTAGCCTGGCTCCTGCTGTATTGGTAGGTGGCGCAGCCCTTCAACAAGTATGGATTTTCATCCTTGCCCCAATCGTTGGTGGAGTTCTTGCAGCACTTGTTGCTAAAAATTTCCTTGGAACAGAAGAATAATTGAAACTAAAAAAGCCTTGCTCCTCAGTTTGAGGAACAGGGCTTTTTCGTATTTATACTTAATGAAAATCAAAGAGCAAACTAATAAACTATCCGCAGGTTGCTCAATATATTACTTTGAGGTTGTGGATAGAACTGACGAAGTCAGTAACCATACCTACGGCAAGGCGACGTTGACGAAGTTTGAAGAGATTTTCGAAGAGTATTAACGGTTGTCAATTTTCTCTGGATAAAGATCGTGTTGGAAGAGGCGTTGTTCTGCCAGGCCTTCATACTTGGTTCCAGGCTTGCCGTAGTTGTAGTAGGGGTCGATTGAAATTCCACCACGCGGAGTGAATTTTCCCCAAACCTCTAAATAGCGAGGGTCTAGCAAATTGACCAAGTCTTTCCCGATGGTGTTGATACAGTTTTCGTGGAAATCGCCATGATTTCTATAACTAAAAAGGTAGAGTTTGAGGGATTTTGACTCGACGCAGAGCTTGTCAGGAATGTAGGAAATATAAATGGTCGCAAAGTCTGGTTGAGCAGTGATTGGGCACAGGGAGGTAAATTCAGGACAGTTGAATTTGATGAAATAGTCATTTTCCACATGACGATTGTCAAAAGACTCGAGGACTTCGGGTTGATAGTCAAAAATGTAGTTGGTTTCTTTGTTGCCGAGGAGGCTTAGGTTTTTCATTTCTTCTTGTTGTGACATGATTTTTTCTTTCTAATTTAAACACCACGTTGGTTGTCGTAGAGGAGGGTATGGAGTTGAGGAAGGACACGGACATTGCCCCAGCTATCGTCAGCAGCGACGCGTTCCCAGAGTTCTTTGAGGCGGTCCAGTTGGTCTTGGACAATATTTCCTGTGGCCTTGGGCTCAGGATTTCCTGCAGATAAGAAGAGAACATCTGGTTGGTAGCGTTCTTGAATCCCTTTAGCAAAGGCCAAATCAGCATCATCAAAGACAGGGATTTTAAAGGTGACCTTGTCTGGATCTAGTTGGGAAACGATAAAGTCCAAGGTCTCAAAGTTGACTTCCATCTTAGATGAAGGAGGTTTGGGACTCAGGGTGACCTGGTCGATATCTTTTAACCAATTTTGCCAGCGAGAGCCTTGGGTCTCAACAGCAAGGGTGACACCACGTTCCTTGAGCTTAGTGACCAGTTCAGCCATGTTGGCTGCTAGGATAGCGGGATTTCCGCCAGACAGGGTTACATAGTCGTAGTTCCCTAGTTTATCCAAGGCAGCAATGACTTCGTCAGCTGTCATGCGAGTTGGTTTTTCAGAACCATCCCAAGTAAAGGCAGAGTCGCACCAGTCGCAGTGGTAGTCGCAACCAGCAGTGCGGACAAACATTGTTTTCTGCCCAATAGCACGGCCTTCACCTTGAAAGGTAGGGCCAAAAATTTCCAGAACTGGTAGTTTGAGGACACGTTCCCTAGTCATCTAACCACTCCCGTCTAAACTCTGCAAAGGAAGTCGGAGTTTCATAGAGGCGAACGTATTCCAAACGAAGACCGCGTTTGTCGGGCAACTCTTGATTCATGGTTTGGAAAATCCAGTAAACCATATTTTCAGCAGTCGTGTTCATATAAGGCAGGGTTTCATTGAGATAGCGATGATCCAAGTGGGGCTCTAAGTAGTTCTTGTAGATCGCTTTGATGTCTCCAAAATCGTAGGTCATACCACGTTCATCTAAAAATCCACTGACAGCAATCTGCAGATGATAGGTGTGGCCGTGCAGGGACTTGCATTTTCCTTCATAGTGAAAGAGGTGGTGGGCAGCATCAAAGGTAAATTCTTTTGATACCAAGGTTCTGTGAGGATTGTAGACAAGCGACTCCCCAGTTTCCTGTTTGATTTCTTTGGGTGCAAAAAACATTAGTCCTCTCCTTTCTGTGAGAGATAAACATCTAACCCATGTTGACGTAGGTGGCAGGCGGGACAATCTCCACAGCCACTTCCGATAATCCCGTTGTAGCAGGTTAAGGTCTTTTCACGAACATAGTCAAAGGCACCGAGTTGGTCGGCTAATTCCCAAGTTTCAGCCTTGTCTAGCCACATGAGAGGTGTTTGGATAACAAAGTCGTAATCCATAGCAAGGTTGAGGGTAACATTAAGAGATTTGACGAAGACATCCCGACAATCGGGGTAGCCTGAGAAGTCTGTCTCGCAGACACCTGTCACGATATCTTTAATACCTCGTTGCTTAGCAAGGACTGCCGCAAAGGATAGAAAGAGGTGGTTGCGACCGTCAACGAAGGTATTGGGAACCTCTCCCTCTTTTTGCTCAATCTCCATATCAGAGGTCAGGGCATTTTCAGTGATTTGCCCCAGCAGAGACATATCTAGGATGTGATGACGAATCCCCTGTTCCTTGGCGATTTCTCTAGCAACTTGAATTTCGAGATGATGACGTTGGCCGTAGGCAAAGGTAACTGCTTCGACCGTTTCATAGTGTTCTTTAGCCCAAAAGAGGCAGGTTGTAGAATCTTGACCGCCACTAAAGACGACCAAGGCTGATTGACGTTTCATAGTACTCCTTCCAAAATGGGGAATGTTCAGAGCACGCAAAAAGCTCCCTTGAGGGAGCTAAAAAATACCAAGTCAAGGTTTTTTTTAGCGATGGCATGTCCCAAACATCGTAATATTCTACTTACAGTCTAGCATATTTTTTGAAAAATGGCAAAGGACAAGAAAAAAGAGACCAAAGCAAGTACTTGGTCTCTCAGTTGATTAGCTCAATTCAGCAACAATTGCCTTGATTTGTTCTGCTGTGTGAACACCAGCAACTTGTTTCACCACTTGGCCGTCTTTTTTGAAGAGAAGGGTTGGGATAGACATGATTCCAAAAGCACGAGCTGTGTTTGGATTTTCATCAACGTCCATTTTAACGATTTTCAAAACATCTTCTGAAAGTTCTTCAGACAATTTGTCCAAGATTGGACCTTGCATACGACATGGACCACACCAAGTTGCCCAGAAGTCTACCAAGACCAAACCGTCTTTTGTTTCTTGTTCGAATGTTGCATCTGTAATTGCTTTTGCCATTGTATTTCTCCTTTTTTAGTTATATTGGCTTAAATCTTGTTTCTTGAGATAGAAGAAGATATCTCCATAAGTCCCATGGTAGTCCAAATCATGACCGTTGTAAGTTAATTTTTGGACAGGGTAGTAGTCTGCGACGCCGATAAGGCAAGCTTGTTGTGAACGATCAAAGTCTTCATAAGATTCGAAAGTTACAGTTCTTTCGTTCTTGCTGGCATCTAGATAGGTAATTTCAATCATTTTAAAAACTCCTTTGTTTAATGATGACTTTATTTTACTCCTTGTAAAAGAGAATGTCAAGAAAAATGATTGCGCACGCAACTTTTTTCTAAAATCATCTTAAATCAAGAAATCTAAACCAGTTTCCAAGCTTGCTTCGACAGCCTTTTGTAGAGAGGCCAGTGTCTTTTGCCCATCACTTGTCAGGCAGATAAAGCTAGAGCGTCTATCTTGAACACAACACCTGCGACTAAGTAGACCGCAATTTTTGGCTTCCAAGCGAGCCACCATCCGAGAAACAGCGCTCGGGCTCAGATGAAGTTTATCTGGCAGGTCAATCTGGCGTAGAGATTTTTCTTGAGCCAAGTCCAGATAGTAGAGCAGGTAGAACTCTTTCAAGGTCAGACTTTGCTCGCTCTGCTGGGCAATAGTCTCTTCTAAGAGACTTTCAATTTCTTTCTGACGCCAATTGAAGTCAAACCATTTTTCCAAATAGGTCATAGTCTCTCCTTTCTTTTTAGAGTTATAACATAGAAGAATGTCCATTCACGGACAGTCTCTGCATCACAAGATGATTGCGCATGCAATAATTATACTACTTTTCAAAAGAGCTGGCAAGAAGGACGCTGGAATATTTTATCCTAAATCATGCCTGTTTTCACAAGTCAAGAATTGTTTGTATCCCCTTTCTTCTCAAACTTTCATCAACTCTTGTGCATTTCCTTGAAATTTTCTGAAAAAAGAGTAAACTGGTATGCAAGAAGTCTATTTCGTGGAGTTTAGGATGAAATTATATGTTCAATTAATGATTCTCTTTGTGATTTCTCTAATCGGAGAGGGGATTTCCAGTTTCTTTCATTTGCCCATCCCAGGCAGTATTATCGGTTTGATTATTCTCTTTATCGCCCTACAATTCAAGTGGCTGAGAACCAGACATGTCAACATGGTAGGGAACTTCTTGCTGGCCAATATGACCATTCTCTTTTTGCCACCAGCAGTGGGAATCATGGAGAAGTTTGATGTGATTGCTCCCTATCTTTTGCCAATTGTTTTGATTGTCTTTTTTGCAGCAGTCATCAATATTATCCTCATAGCCTTGGTAGTTCAGTTTATCAAGAGACGGTTTGAGGGAGATTATGAGAAAGGAGATTCCAAATGAGTGAATTTGTTTCCAATCCCCTGTTTGGGCTTGCCCTGTCTATCTTAGCCTATCTAGTGGGGATGTTGATTTACAGACGTTTTCCCCATCCATTGACAACGCCCTTGCTTTTGTCAGCTGTTTTCATTATCATCTTTCTAAAGGTGACGGGTATTTCTTACCAAGATTACTACCAAGGTGGGGTTTATTTGAACAACTTGATTGTCCCATCGACTGTGGCTCTAGGGATTCCGCTTTATAAGAGTTTTCATTTGATGAAGCACCATGCTCGGAGTATTCTCTTTGGTAGTTTGTTAGCGGTAGTGGTCAATACCTCTTTCACAGCCCTTGTGGCTAAAATCTTTGGCATGGACTTTTTCTTAGCCATTTCTCTCTTTCCCAAGTCTGTAACAACCGCCATGGCAGTGGGAATCACAGAAAAATTGCAAGGCTTGACGACTGTGACCTTGGTCGTTGTAGTCGCAACTGGTATTTTAACCAGTGTCATCGGCCCAACCCTTTTGAAGTGGTTGAAAATTGACGACCCAGTAGCTGTTGGTCTTTCTCTTGGAGGAACAGGCCACGCAGTTGGAACAGGCACAGCCTTTCGATATGGCTCTGTAGCAGGAGCTATGGGTGGTTTGGCTATCGGTGTTACCGGTATTCTCTATGTCTTTGTTAGCCCTATCGTAGCCAGTTTGATATTGAGTTAAAAAGCAAGGAATTCGGGTTCCTTGCTTTTTAAAATCGTATGTTATAGACTATTACTTTTCTTTACTTAAGTGAATGACTTGGTCATAGTGTTTTAAGTCTTCTTCCGTGTAGTGGTGAATGACTTCAATGACTGTTTGAGGTAGGGAGAAGAGCAAGTCGCTAATTTTTCTGCTATTTTCCGAGTCAAGATTGGCCTTAATCTCATCTGCTAAGATGAGTTGGCTATCATGGTAGAGGGCTCGAGCGATTTCGAGGCGTTGTTTCTCGCCACCAGACAGACTATCATTGCTGAGCGTTCGATTTTTCAAATGTTCTAATCCTGTTTTTTTGAGGATATGATTTAAAGTCTCTGGATTTTTATCTAGTCCTAGAAGGATATTGTCGTCCAGAGATAGCGTGTCAAAGTAATGGCTATCTTGGAGGATATAGGAACTAAAGCTTGTGATTTCTTTACGTGACAGGTTTTGACCAGCAAAGCTAATCTGTCCACTTGTTGATGTCTCTTTTCCATGAATGATATTGAGCAGGGTTGTTTTACCAGAGCCACTTTCCCCGATAATGGCGATTTTTTCTCCTTGCTTGATGTGTATGGAAATCGGAGATAAGAGGATATTCCCATCTTTTTCAAGGGAGATGGTGTTAAGTTGGATAGGGAAAATATTTTCTATGCTTCTAGGAGAGGTGGAGTCAGACTGGCCCAAAAGTTCTTGGTATTTGTTGAGAAGAGTTCGAGTAGCTTTTCGGGTGTTGGTAAAGTAAGCCAACTCTTGGAATTGATAGCCGATATTATGGGAAACTAGATAGATGGCCACAAAACTCGCCGCATCTAAATAATTATAGTAGGTCATAAAGCCACCGATGACGATTGGTGTGACAGAACAAAAGGCATCGATGCTATTGATCAAGAGACTGTTTAAAGTTCGTTGCTTTTCATAGTTAATTTCGGTATCTAGACTGGTTTGTAATTGCTTTTGATAGCGAGCAAAAAAGTAGTCTTGCCCCTGATAATGGCGAATTTGTTGGCTACCACCAATAAAATTTGTCAAGCTTGCTAAGTAGCTCTGGTTAACAGTGGACCGCTTTTCAGAAAGTGAATCCAAACGCTTTGATCCGATAGCACTGCAGAGTACAGGAAAGGAGTAGAAGAGGATGAAAATCAAGCCCAGGTAAAAATTGGTCCATAGGGCATAGAGAATGGACACAGTGGTAAAGCCCAGAGAAGAAATGATGATGATCGTTGGCTCAATATAGTTTTCTTCTAGTTGCTTGACGTCGTTTTCTAGGTCGGACAAGATATCTTTTTCATCAATCTCATAACTGTTTAAAAATCGCTTGAAAATAGCACTCTTGATTCCATATTTGAAGTCAGTAATCAAACGAGCGTAGTAATAACGTTTCCCAGCCAAACCCAGTAAGAGGATGAGATTACCAAGGATTCCTAAAATCAAAACTTTCCAAAGAAGGCCTAGTTCTTGATTGGTAAAACTAGCAACAATATTTTGAACAAGGGCTGGTGTGATAATTGCTTCCAGCCAAGTAATGGCAATAGAAAAGAAGTAAAGTATGAGGTGCTTCTTAGTAACAAATCTTTTCAGCATAAAGAGTTGCCCTCCTTATCGATATACATGTAATCAATTTTAAAGTTATTATACTCTTTTTTATTAAATACTTCATATTAAAAATGTAAGTCCTGAGAACGAAAAAAGTCTAGCGAGTTATTGTCGCTAGACTTTAAAACTATTGCAAATTAACCTTGTTTCTCAAGATGTAGTAGGTTCCGAGGTAAAATATAGCTATGAATATGAGTTCTTCAATAATACTCGTACTTGCTCCCATATAGAAATTATCATTAAATCCTGCAAGTGAATTGACATAGAAGTTCGCACTGGTATTGAAGAAGACTTCTACAAATCCAATGACGATTTGGATACCGATATAAGCTACAATGGCTAGTGCGGTACGGTATTCATTGAACAGTTGTCCGATGGAAATAGCCAAGTAGATGCAGAGGATTCCTGAGATGGTATTTAGTAGGAAGGATACCCCTATAAGAGAGAGTTGAGGAAGGAATGTTCCTACAAGTGGAATCAACTCAGAATTTGATATCCATTCTGGAACCGTTATGGTAACAATAATAAAAGCGCTTAGAGCTAGTACAGTGGAGCTAAGGATAGACCAAATGAAGGCTCCAACTAATTTGGCTGTGATGATATGGTGTTCAGAAACTGGCAAGGTCAAGGTCAGATAGCCTTGTCGGTCATAGACACTACCTTTGAATCGTTTAATAATCAAGAAAATGGTTGAAATCCCAAGTGTAATCATCAATCCACCAAAGACGAGAGCCAGAAAGAAAAGTAAGACAGGTTGGCTATCTTTGAAAGATACATAAGAATAGTAGTGTCCTTGCATTCCTATGGGAACGGAAAGAACTAGCACGGCAGCGTAAAGGGCTAAATACCACTTGTTAACATTTTTAAATTCGTAGCGAACTAAATTCCAAAACATAATAATCTCCTTTGCTTAGGCCTTAAATTCCTGACGGAAGAGTTGGTCAATGGATTCACCTGACTCATAGCGAATATCATCGACATTTCCTTGACGGACAACTTTTCCGTCTTTGAGGAAGACAATTTCATCCAAGATTGGCTCGATATCAGAAATCAAGTGGGTAGAAATCAAAACGGTAGAAGTTGGGGAGTAGTTATTGATAATGGTATTGAGGATATAATCACGGGCTGCTGGGTCCACCCCGCCAATTGGTTCGTCCAAAACGTAGAGGCGGGCATCACGACTCATAACCAAAATCAGTTGTACCTTTTCCTTGTTTCCTTTTGATAGTTTCTTGAGACGACTATTTTCATCAATTCCTAGGTCTGCAAGTAGATGATGGGCGCGTTCAAGATTGAAATCTTTATAGAAGGTCTTGAAGTAGGTTAGGGCTTCTTTGACCTTCATTTGTTCATTGAGATAGGTTGTATCCGGCAAATAAGCTACGATAGCTTTGGTTGCTGGGTTTGGGTCCATGTCGTTGATGAGGACGCGTCCTTGATCTGGTTGCAAGAGGCCATTGATTAGTTTGATCAGGGTTGTTTTTCCTGAGCCGTTTGGTCCAAGGAGACCAACAATTTTTCCAGCTGGGATGTCAAGGGAAACATTTTCAAGGGCTGGGGTTGCTCCATAAGATTTGGATACATTTTCAAATGCTAGTAATGACATAGGCTTAAACTCCTTTAATATAATCACCGACTACGCCTGGTAGTTCTTCTTTTTCATAGCCAAAATGGGTCATGGAGGAAACGAAGTGTTCCAATTGTTCTTCTGATAGTTGTTTGCGAGATTGGGCGATTAGCTCCTTATCCTCAGTCACAAATCGTCCAGTTGTTCGCTTACTGTAGACAAATCCTTCTCGTTCAAGGTCTGATAAGGCTCTTTGGATGGTGTTTGGATTGACACCAGCCTCGCTAGCCAGCTCTCGCACGGTTGGAAGTTGTTGATTGGGTTCCAGTGTATGGGAAACAATCTGAAGCTTGATTTTCTCCATAATCTGTAAATAGATGGGTTTTTTGTTGTCAAATGTCCAGGACATCTTGGTCTCCTTTCTTTTATCCTTTTGTCTTAATTAAATAATACAACGAAACAAAAAACTTGTCAAGCAAAAAGAAGAATTGTTTTGGGAATCGCTTAAAAAATGGTATAATGAAAAGAAAACGATAAGGAGGGAAAGGATGCGTTGTCCAAAATGTGGGGCTACCAAGTCAAGTGTTATCGATAGTCGCCAAGCAGAAGAAGGGAACACTATTCGTAGAAGACGTGAGTGCGATGAATGCCAACACCGTTTTACAACCTACGAACGAGTAGAAGAAAGAACCTTAGTGGTTGTTAAAAAAGATGGCACACGGGAACAATTCTCTAGAGATAAAATCTTTAATGGAATTATCCGCTCAGCCCAGAAACGTCCTGTGTCAAGTGATGAAATCAACATGGTAGTCAATCGTATCGAACAGAAACTCCGTGGTCGAAATGAAAATGAAATTCAAAGTGAGGACATTGGTTCACTCGTCATGGAGGAGTTGGCTGAGTTGGATGAGATTACTTATGTACGTTTTGCCAGTGTCTATCGTAGTTTTAAGGATGTGAGTGAGCTAGAGAGCTTGCTCCAACAAATCACCCAGTCCTCTAAAAAGAAAAAGGAAAGATAAATGAAGCCAATTGACCGTTTTTCTTATCTAAAGAATAATCGGGTGTCGCAAGATACCTCATCTCTGGTACAGTGCTACCTCCCGATTATCGGTCAGGAGGCACTGAGCCTTTATCTTTATACAATTAGTTTTTGGGATAATGGTAGAAAGGAATACCTTTTTTCAAGCATTCTTAACCATCTCAACTTTGGGATGGATAGACTGATAAAATCCCTGAAAATCCTATCTGCTTTCAATCTCTTGACCCTCTATCAAAAGGGGGATGTTTATCAGCTAGCCCTCCATGCTCCTCTATCTAGTCAGGACTTCTTGGAACATCCTGTTTATCGCAGACTTTTAGAGAAAAAGATTGGTGATGCAGCTGTGGAGGATTTGAAAGTTGAAAGTGTTGATGGTGAAGAAATACCTGTCTCACTCAATCAAGTCTTTCCAGATTTGGCAGAACTAGGAAATCAAGAAGACCTTGGTCTCAAGAAGAAAGTGGCCAACGATTTTGACTTGGACCATTTTCGTCAGCTTATGGCTCGAGATGGGCTTCGTTTTGCGTATGAGCAGTCCGATGTCTTAAACCTCTTTGCCATTGCCGAGGAGAAGAAATGGACTTGGTTTGAAACCTATCAATTGGCCAAGTCAACAGCTCTTTCTCAGGTTATTTCAACCAAACGAATGCGGGAAAAAATCGCTCAAAAACCTGTTTCCTCTGATTTTAGTCCTAAGGAAGCAACCATTATCAAAGAAGCTAAAAGTAAGACTGCCCTGCAGTTCTTAGCAGAAATCAAGCAAACACGCAAGGGGACCATTACCCAAACAGAAAGAGACCTCTTGCAACAGATGGCTGGCTTGGGCTTGCTGGACGAAGTCATCAATATCATTCTCTTATTGACCTTTAATAAGGTGGATTCGGCAAATATCAATGAGAAATATGCCATGAAGGTAGCCAATGACTATGCCTATCAAAAAATTCATTCGGCAGAGGAGGCAGTCTTGCGAATCCGTGAGAGAGGGCAGAAGAATCAGGCTCAAAAAAGTAGTAAACCCAGTCCTGCCAAGTCCAATGTGCCCAAGTGGAGTAATCCAGATTATAAAAATGAAACCAGCGAGGAAACTCGTCTGGAACTAGAACGTAAGAAACAAGAATTATTAGCTCGATTAGAAAAAGGAGGAGATTAGATGGAAAGTGTCGGAGACGTACTCAAACGTCAACCTAGCCGTTTTCATTATCAGGATTTGGTCCAGAAAATCATGAAGGACCCTGATGTTGCGACCTTTATCCAGCAAGAATCCCTGACTCCAGAGGAATTGAATCGCAGTATCTCCAAATTTAATCAGTACATCACCGAGCGCGACAAGTTCCTTCGTGGTGATACGGATTATATTGCCAAAGGCTACAAGCCAATTTTGGTCATGAATCATGGCTATGCGGACGTTTCTTATGAAGAAACTCCTGAACTAATCGCGGCTGAAAAAGAAGCGGCTATTAAAAACCGCCTCAAGTTAATCAATCTGCCAGCTACTCTCAAGAAAGCTAGTTTGGCTCAAGTAGACTTGGATGATTTGGGTCGCTTGCCAGTTTTTGAAAAGTTATTAGCCTTCGTGGAGCAATATCCAGCTATTCGAAAAGGTCTTTACTTGTATGGAGACTTTGGTGTGGGTAAAAGTTTCATGGTGGCTGCTTTAGCTCATGATTTATCAGAAAAACGTGGTGTTTCATCAACCCTTCTTCACTATCCTAGCTTTGTCATTGATGTCAAAAATGCAATCGGTGATGGCAATGTGAAGACCTTGGTGGATGAGCTTAAGCTTTCTGAAGTCCTGATTTTAGATGACATTGGTGCCGAGCAGTCAACAGCTTGGGTGCGTGACGAAATCCTGCAGGTCATTCTCCAATACCGTATGCAGGAAGATTTACCGACCTTTTTCACATCCAACTTCAACTTTGATGATTTGGAGCAGCATTTCGCTAAAGGGAAGCATGGAAATGATGAAACCTGGGAAGCTAGAAGGGTCATGGAACGCATCCGTTATTTGGCTGAGGAGACTCGTTTAGAAGGAGTAAACCGTCGATGACAGAAACAATCAAATTAATGAAAGCTCACACGTCAGTGCGCAGATTTAAGGAGCAAGCCCTTCCTCAGGAAGACTTGACTGAAATCCTGACAGCAGCTCAGATGGCTTCGTCTTGGAAGAATTTCCAATCCTACTCTGTGATTGTGGTGCGAAGTCAAGAAAAGAAAGATGCTCTGTATGAATTGGTGCCTCAAGAAGCCATTCGCCAGTCAGCTGTTTTCCTTCTCTTTGTCGGAGATTTGAACCGTGCAGAAAAGGGAGTACGACTCCATACGGATACATTCCAACCTCAAGGGGTGGAAGGGCTCTTGATTAGTTCGGTCGATGCGGCTCTTGCTGGACAAAATGCCTTGCTGGCAGCTGAAAGTTTGGGCTATGGTGGTGTTATCATTGGCTTGGTGCGGTACAAGTCAGAAGAAGTAGCAGAGCTCTTTAACTTGCCTGACTACACCTATCCTGTCTTTGGGATGGCACTAGGACTACCAAATGAAGGACATGAAGTCAAACCTCGCTTGCCATTGAATCAAGTGGTATTTGAGGAAGAATATCAGGAACAAACGGTTGATGCGATTGAGTCTTATGACCGTGTACAGGCCGACTATGCTGGGGCGCGTGCGACCACAAGCTGGAGTCAGCGCCTAGCAGAACAGTTTGGTCAAGCTGAACCAAGCTCAACTAGAAAAAATTTTGAACAGAAGAAGTTATTGTAGAAAGTGAGAAATTATGGCCCTACCAACTATTGCCATTGTAGGACGTCCCAATGTTGGGAAATCAACCCTATTTAATCGGATCGCTGGTGAGCGAATCTCCATTGTAGAAGATGTCGAAGGAGTGACACGTGACCGTATCTATGCAACGGGTGAGTGGCTCAATCGCTCTTTTAGCATGATTGATACAGGAGGAATCGATGATGTCGATGCTCCTTTCATGGAACAAATCAAGCACCAGGCAGAAATTGCCATGGAAGAAGCAGATGTTATTGTTTTTGTCGTGTCTGGTAAGGAAGGAATTACCGATGCGGACGAATACGTAGCCCGTAAACTTTATAAAACCCACAAACCAGTTATCCTCGCGGTTAACAAGGTGGACAACCCTGAGATGCGAAATGATATCTATGATTTCTATGCTCTCGGTTTGGGTGAACCACTGCCTATTTCATCTGTCCATGGGATCGGTACAGGGGATGTGCTAGACGCGATCGTAGAAAATCTTCCAAATGAATATGAGGAAGAAAATCCAGATGTCATTAAGTTTAGTCTGATTGGTCGTCCCAACGTTGGAAAATCAAGCTTGATCAATGCCATCTTGGGAGAAGACCGTGTCATTGCTAGTCCTGTTGCTGGAACAACGCGTGACGCTATTGATACCCACTTTACAGATACAGATGGTCAAGAGTTTACCATGATTGATACGGCTGGTATGCGTAAGTCTGGTAAGGTTTATGAAAATACCGAGAAATACTCTGTCATGCGTGCCATGCGTGCTATTGACCGTTCAGATGTGGTCTTAATGGTCATCAATGCGGAAGAAGGCATTCGTGAATACGATAAGCGTATCGCAGGATTTGCCCATGAAGCTGGTAAAGGGATGATTATCGTGGTCAATAAGTGGGATACACTTGAAAAAGACAACCACACTATGAAAAACTGGGAAGAAGATATCCGTGAGCAGTTCCAATACTTGCCTTACGCACCGATTATCTTTGTATCCGCTTTGACCAAGCAACGTCTCCACAAACTGCCTGAGATGATCAAGCAGATCAGCGAAAGTCAAAATACACGTATTCCATCAGCTGTCTTGAACGATGTGATTATGGATGCTATTGCCATCAACCCAACACCGACAGACAAAGGAAAACGCCTCAAGATTTTCTATGCGACTCAAGTGGCAACCAAACCACCAACCTTTGTTATCTTTGTAAACGAAGAAGAACTCATGCACTTTTCTTACCTACGTTTTTTGGAAAATCAAATCCGCAAGGCCTTTGTCTTTGAAGGAACACCAATCCATCTCATCGCAAGAAAACGTAAATAAAAAAGTAGAATCTGGAATGACATTTCCAGATTTTTTTGATAGAATGAAGATAAAGAAAGCGCTAACAAAGAGAGGTGTTGATGATGGAACATTTGTTTAAATTCTTACTTTTAGCACCTTACTTTTATTTTGATAACTGGATTGAAAAGGGCAATAGAGAGAGTAAGTTTTTCCCAATATTTTACTATTTTTACTGGTTTTATTTTCCGCTCTTTGCCTTGCTTGGAATATTCATGGCAGTTGTTTCAATCTTCTTTATCACTATACTTTTAAAAAATTGGACAGATATCAGGTCTTGGGGTATTTGGTTTCTTTTTATTCTGCTAGCTATTAGTATGAATTGGTTAACTTATTCCTGTTTCAAAAAAATGCTTAGACTAAGAAAGGAGTTAGGAAAGTCTAAAGCGGGAAGGCATTGATTTATATTGGTAAGAACATTTAATAGAATGAAACTAAAGAAAACAATTTTAAAGAGGAGGTGTCGAAGATGAAACTGTCGTTTAATTGGTTTCATTTGATACTCTTATTTCCTTGCTTTTACTTTTTTTATTGGATAGATAATGCTGATAGAAACAGTAAGTTTTTCCCCGTTATCTACTATTTCTACTGGATTTATATTTCCCTTTTAGCTCTGTTTAGCTTGGATATGACAATTTTTTCATTCTTATTTTTCCCTTTTGTTCTAAATTATGTATCAGATGCTAGTGCTTGGGGTGTTGGATTGCTTTTGATAGTCATATCTCTAGGCAGTGACTGGTTAGACTATATCTTTTTCAAAAAAATGCTTAGACTAAGAAAGGAGTTAGGAAAGTCTAAGGGCAAAAGGCATTGATTTATATCGGTTTTTATTTATAGGAGGTGGCTTATGGAACGTCTAAAATCATTTATTACACGCTATTCTAAGGTCTATATTGGTTTAGTTCTGCTGATCTGGCTGGCTTTCTTCTTTGTTCCTTGGGATAAACCAGTTCTGGGAATATCTATCAATCTCTTAATCATGCAGAAAGTTTTACTAGTTTTTGGAATTCTGTCGATTTTGATGGCCTTGCTGTCCAAGAAAGTCAGTCTCTTTGTTTTTGGACTTATCTGTTGTCTTTCTTTTTGGATAAATCTATTTATCCTATTTGCTATTTTGCCGATTTTTGGCAATTAAAGTATCATAAAAATCAGAGAGGTTAGCTTGGAAACTAGCCTCTTTTTCCTTTTCAAAATGGGGATTCTTCCTTGAAAATAATCAGTAATTGTGCTAAAATTAAAAGAACATTCTAAAATATTCGGAATTTAAAGTAAGGAAAAACATGGCTAATATTTTAAAAACAATTATCGAAAATGATAAAGGAGAAATCCGTCGTCTGGAAAAGATGGCTGACAAAGTTTTCAAATACGAAGACCAAATGGCTGCTTTGACAGATGACCAACTAAAAGCAAAAACAGTTGAATTTAAAGAACGTTATCAAAATGGAGAATCACTGGATTCATTGCTTTATGAAGCATTTGCGGTTGTCCGTGAAGGTGCTAAACGTGTCCTAGGTCTCTTCCCATATAAGGTTCAGGTCATGGGGGGAATCGTTCTTCACCATGGTGACGTGCCAGAAATGCGTACAGGGGAAGGGAAAACCTTGACTGCGACCATGCCGGTATACCTCAATGCCCTTTCAGGTAAAGGGGTTCACGTAGTTACGGTCAATGAATACCTGTCCGAACGTGACGCGACTGAGATGGGTGAATTGTACTCATGGCTTGGTTTGTCAGTAGGGATTAACTTGGCTGCCAAATCTCCAATGGAGAAAAAAGAAGCCTATGAGTGTGACATTACCTACTCAACCAACTCAGAAATCGGATTTGACTACCTTCGTGATAACATGGTCGTTCGCGCTGAAAACATGGTACAACGTCCGCTTAACTATGCCTTGGTCGATGAGGTTGACTCTATCTTGATTGACGAGGCTCGTACACCTTTGATCGTATCAGGTGCTAACGCAGTTGAAACCAGTCAACTCTATCACATGGCAGACCACTATGTAAAATCGTTGGACAAAGACGACTACATCATCGACGTGCAGTCTAAGACTATTGGTTTGTCTGATTCAGGGATTGACAAGGCTGAAAGCTACTTCAAGCTTGAAAATCTCTATGACATCGAAAACGTAGCTCTGACTCACTTTATCGATAACGCCCTTCGTGCCAACTATATCATGCTTCTCGATATTGACTATGTGGTGAGCGAAGAACAAGAAATTTTGATTGTCGACCAATTTACAGGTCGTACTATGGAAGGTCGTCGTTATTCTGATGGATTACACCAAGCTATTGAAGCTAAAGAAGGTGTGCCAATCCAGGATGAAACTAAGACATCTGCCTCAATCACGTACCAAAACCTTTTCCGTATGTACAAGAAATTGTCTGGTATGACGGGTACAGGTAAGACTGAGGAAGAAGAATTCCGTGAAATTTACAACATTCGTGTTATTCCAATCCCAACCAACCGTCCTGTTCAACGTATTGACCACTCAGACCTTCTTTATGCAAGTATCGAGGCTAAGTTTAAGGCGGTTGTCGAAGATGTTAAGGCTCGTTACCAAAAAGGTCAACCAGTCTTGGTTGGTACAGTAGCGGTTGAAACCAGTGACTATATTTCTAAGAAATTAGTCGCAGCTGGCGTTCCTCACGAGGTCTTGAATGCCAAAAACCACTATAAAGAAGCCCAAATCATCATGAATGCTGGTCAACGTGGTGCTGTTACCATTGCGACTAACATGGCCGGTCGTGGTACCGACATCAAGCTTGGGGAAGGGGTTCGCGAATTGGGTGGACTTTGTGTGATTGGTACAGAACGTCATGAAAGCCGTCGTATCGATAACCAGCTTCGTGGACGTTCAGGTCGTCAAGGAGACCCAGGTGAGTCACAATTCTACCTATCTCTTGAAGATGATTTGATGAAACGTTTTGGTTCTGAACGCTTGAAGGGAATCTTTGAACGCTTGAATATGTCTGAAGAGGCCATTGAGTCTCGTATGTTGACGCGTCAGGTTGAAGCAGCACAAAAACGTGTTGAAGGAAATAACTACGATACCCGTAAACAAGTCCTTCAATACGACGATGTCATGCGTGAACAACGTGAGATTATCTACGCTCAACGTTACGACGTTATCACTGCAGATCGTGACTTGGCACCTGAAATTCAGGCTATGATCAAACGCACGATTGGTCGTGTCGTTGATGGTCATGCGCGTGCCAAACAAGATGAAAAACTAGAAGCAATTTTGAACTTTGCTAAGTATAACTTGCTTCCAGAAGATTCTATTACGATGGAAGACTTGTCAGGCTTGTCTGATAAGGCCATCAAGGAAGAGCTTTTCCAACGTGCCTTGCAAGTTTACGATAGTCAGGTTTCAAAATTACGCGATGAAGAAGCAGTTAAAGAGTTCCAAAAAGTCTTGATTCTACGAGTGGTGGATAACAAGTGGACAGATCATATCGATGCCCTTGATCAATTGCGTAACGCGGTTGGACTTCGTGGCTATGCTCAGAACAACCCTGTTGTTGAGTATCAGGCAGAAGGTTTCCGTATGTTTAATGACATGATTGGTTCGATTGAGTTTGATGTGACACGCTTGATGATGAAAGCACAAATTCATGAACAAGAAAGACCACAAGCAGAACACCATATCAGTACAACAGCGACTCGTAATATCGCTGCCCACCAAGCAAATATACCAGAAGATTTGGATTTGAGCCAGATTGGACGGAATGAACTTTGCCCATGTGGTTCTGGTAAGAAGTTTAAAAACTGTCACGGTAAAAGACAATAAAATGAGATAGTTTAGAGGCGGATACCTTGTGAAAAGTAAATTTTTACTTGGTATCCGTTTGATTTATAAGGAGATGAGTTATGGTATTTACAGCAAAAAGTCCTAAAATTAATATTGAAGAAGTTCGTGCCTTATCAAAATTAGAAGGTCAAGCTTTGGAGAGAAAATCTCAGCGCGATCAAGAGCTAGAAGCCATTATACGTGGAGAAGACCAGCGGATTCTCTTGGTAATCGGGCCATGCTCATCTGACAATGAAGAAGCTGTTCTTGAATACGCTAAGCGTTTGGCGGTCCTACAAGAAGAAGTGGCAGACCGTATCTTTATGGTTATGCGTGTTTATACTGCCAAACCCCGTACCAACGGAGATGGCTATAAGGGCTTGATTCACCAGCCTAACGCGACAGAAGCGCCTAGTCTTATCAACGGAATCAAAGCTGTTCGCCATCTTCACTATCGTGTTATCACAGAAACAGGTATGACAACGGCTGATGAAATGCTTTATCCTGAAAATCTTCCGCTTGTGGATGATTTGATTTCTTACATGGCGGTTGGTGCCCGTTCAGTTGAAGACCAGCAACACCGTTTTGTGGCAAGTGGGGCAGACTTTGCGACTGGGTTTAAAAATCCAACCTCAGGAAATCTCAATGTTATGTTTAATGGGATTTATGCTGCTCAAAACAAACAAAGCTTCCTTTTTCTAGGGAAAGAAGTGGAAACAACTGGGAACCCGCTTTCGCATGCCATTCTTCGTGGAGCAATCAATGAATATGGTAAGAATATTCCTAACTACTACTATGATAATTTGATGGATACCATTGCTCAATATGAGAAAATGGGCTTGGAAAATCCTTTTATCATTGTCGATACCAATCATGACAATTCTGGTAAGCAATACATGGACCAAATTCGAATTGTCCGCCAGACCTTGATTAACCGTGATTGGAATGAAAAAATCAAGCAGTACGTTCGTGGCTTTATGATTGAGTCTTATCTAGAAGATGGCCGTCAAAACGAACCGGAAGTATTTGGCAAGTCGATCACAGACCCTTGCCTTGGCTGGGAAAATACGGAAGTCCTCGTCAGAGAAATCTACCAAACGCTAGGAGAATAAGATGGCATTTATTGAAAAAGGTCAAGAAATCGATATTGAAGCAATTAAGGCAGAAACCCAATTGTCTGCGGAAGCCTTGCGACTGAAGGAGCGTCGTGATAGAGAATTGGCAGATATTATTTCAGGAGAAGATGACCGGATCCTTTTGGTGATTGGTCCGTGCTCTTCTGATAATGAAGAGGCGGTCTTGGAATATGCTCGCCGTTTATCAGCCTTGCAAAAGAAGGTGGCGGACAAGATTTTCATGGTCATGCGTGTTTATACAGCTAAACCACGCACCAACGGAGACGGCTATAAAGGTTTGGTTCACCAGCCAGATACTTCTAAGGCTCCAAGTCTGATTAACGGTTTGCAGGCTGTGCGCCAGTTGCACTACCGCGTGATTACAGAGACTGGTTTGACAACGGCAGATGAGATGCTTTATCCGTCAAATCTGGTCTTGGTAGATGATTTGGTCAGCTACCATGCTGTTGGGGCTCGTTCTGTAGAAGACCAAGAGCACCGCTTTGTGGCTTCAGGAATTGATGCACCAGTGGGGATGAAAAATCCAACCTCAGGAAATCTTGGGGTTATGTTTAACGGTATCTATGCCGCTCAAAACAAACAAACCTTCCTCTTTCATGGTCAAGAAGTTGAGACTTCAGGAAATCCCTTGGCCCACGTTATCCTTCGTGGCGCAGTCAATGAATATGGGAAAAATGAGCCTAACTTTTACTATGAAACTTTGCTAAATGCCATTGAACGCTATGAAACTATGGGACTTGAAAATCCCTTTATCCTCATTGATACCAACCATGATAACTCAGGCAAGCAATATATGGAGCAGATTCGAATTGTTCGCCAGACCTTGCAAAATCGTGATTGGAATGAGAAGATTAAAAAGACGGTTCGAGGCTTTATGATTGAATCCTACCTAGCAGATGGTCGTCAAAACCAACCAGAGATCTTTGGTTGTTCTATTACCGACCCTTGCCTAGGTTGGGAAAATACAGAGGCTTTGGTAGAAGAGATTTATGCTACCTTGACAAAATAAGTGAAAAGGATGGAGTTGGGGAATCTCAACTCCTTTTGATGAGAATGATAGTTGGACACGGAATTGACATCGAAGAATTGGCTTCGATAGAACGCGCAGTTACACGACATGAAGGATTTGCTAAGCGCGTGCTGACCTTCAAGGAAATGGAACGGTTTAACAGTCTTAAAGGGCGCAGACAAATCGAATATTTGGCAGGTCGCTGGTCGGCTAAGGAGGCCTTTTCCAAGGCTATGGGAACGGGCATTGGCAAGCTCGGTTTTCAGGATTTGGAAGTTTTGAATAATGAACGCGGGGCGCCTTATTTTAGTCAGTCACCATTTTCAGGAAAGATTTGGCTGTCTATCAGCCACACCGATCAGTTTGTGACAGCCAGTGTCATTTTGGAGGAAAATCATGAAAGCTAGTCCACATAGACCAACCAAAGCTCTGATTCATCTGGGAGCTATTCGACAAAATATTAAGCAAATGGGGGCTCATATCCCTCAAGGAACGCTCAAGTGGGCTGTGGTCAAGGCCAATGCTTATGGGCATGGGGCTGTTGCCGTTGCCACGGCGATTCAGGATGAAGTTGATGGCTTTTGCGTTTCCAATATCGATGAAGCTATTGAACTCAGACAGGCTGGACTCAGCAAACGAATTCTTATTTTAGGAGTTTCTGATCTAGAAGCTGTTGCTCTTGCTAAAGAATACGATATCACTTTGACTGTGGCTGGACTGGAGTGGATCCAAGCACTCTTAGATAAGGAAGCGGACCTAACTGGATTGACAGTCCACCTCAAGATTGACTCAGGAATGGGACGGATTGGTTTTCGAGAGGCTAGTGAAGCTGAGCAGGCTCAAGACTTGCTTAAACAACACGGTGCTCGTGTTGAAGGGATTTTTACCCACTTTGCTACTGCAGACGAGGAATCAGATGACTACTTTAATGCCCAGTTAGAACGGTTTAAAACTATTTTGGCCAGTATGAAAGAAGTTCCAGAGCTGGTTCATGCCAGCAATTCTGCAACGACTCTTTGGCATGCAGAGACTATTTTCAATGCGGTCCGTATGGGAGACGCTATGTATGGTCTCAATCCAAGTGGAGAGGTTTTGGATTTACCCTATGACTTGAAACCAGCCTTGACCTTGGAGTCTGCTTTAGTTCATGTCAAGACAGTTTCAGCTGGAGCTTGCATGGGCTATGGAGCAACTTATCAAGCGGATAGCGAGCAAGTCATAGCGACGGTGCCAATCGGCTATGCGGATGGTTGGACACGTGACATGCAGAATTTCTCCGTCTTGGTAGATGGCCAAGCTTGCCCAATCGTCGGACGGGTTTCTATGGACCAAATCACCATTCGCTTGCCTAAGATTTATCCGCTAGGAACAAAAGTAACCTTGATTGGCTCCAACGGTGACAAGGAAATCACAGCTACTCAGGTAGCGACCTACCGTGGGACTATTAACTACGAAGTGGTTTGTCTTCTCAGCGACCGCATTCCGAGAGAATATTATTAAAAAGAAAGGAGTGGAGCATGAATCTACATCAACCCTTGCATGTCTTACCTGGTGTGGGACCAAAGTCAGCAGAAAAATACGCCAAACTAGGAATTGAAAATTTGCAAGACCTCTTGCTCTACTTTCCTTTCCGTTATGAAGACTTCAAGACCAAGCAGGTGCTAGAGCTAGAAGATGGTGAAAAGGCGGTTCTTTCTGGTCAGGTTGTGACTCCTGCTAGTGTTCAGTATTATGGTTTCAAGCGCAATCGACTGCGCTTTAGCCTCAAGCAGGGAGAAGTCGTTTTTGCTGTGAACTTCTTTAACCAGCCTTATCTAGCTGATAAGATAGAGTTGGGAGCAACTCTTGCTGTCTTTGGAAAATGGGACCGTGCCAAGGCTAGTCTGACTGGGATGAAGGTCCTGGCCCAGGTGGAAGATGACCTCCAACCTGTCTATCGTCTGGCTCAGGGAATCAGTCAGGCCAGTCTGGTTAAGGTTATCAAGACGGCCTTTGATCAAGGACTGGACCTCTTGATAGAAGAAAATCTTCCCCAGTCTTTACTAGACAAATACAAACTTATGTCCCGTTGTCAGGCAATCAGAGCCATGCATTTCCCTAAGGATTTGGCAGAATACAAGCAGGCCCTTCGCCGTATCAAGTTTGAGGAACTCTTTTATTTCCAGATGCAATTGCAGACGCTTAAGTCTGAAAATAGAGTTCAGGGAAGCGGTCTTGTTCTGAATTGGTCTCAGGAAAAAGTGACAGCAGTTAAAGCAAGTCTTCCTTTTGCCTTGACTCCAGCTCAAGAAAAGAGTTTACAGGAAATTTTGACCGACATGAAGTCGGACCACCACATGAATCGTCTCCTGCAAGGAGATGTGGGTAGCGGAAAAACAGTAGTTGCTGGCTTGGCCATGTTTGCGGCAGTGACGGCTGGCTACCAAGCAGCCCTCATGGTACCGACAGAAATTTTAGCAGAGCAACACTTTGAGAGTTTACAGAACCTTTTTCCAGACTTGAAACTGGCTCTCTTGACAGGTTCCTTGAAAGCTGCAGAAAAGAGAGAAGTTTTGAAGACCATTGCCAAGGGTGAGGCTGATTTGATTATTGGAACCCACGCTTTGATTCAGGATGGAGTGGATTATGCTCGTCTTGGATTGATTATCATTGATGAACAGCACCGATTTGGTGTGGGGCAAAGGCGTATTTTACGGGAAAAAGGAGACAATCCTGACGTTCTCATGATGACGGCGACTCCCATACCACGAACCTTGGCCATCACAGCCTTTGGCGATATGGATGTTTCCATTATTGACCAGATGCCAGCAGGACGGAAGCCTATTGTGACTCGCTGGATCAAACATGAGCAATTACCTCAGGTCTTGACTTGGTTAGAGGGGGAAATTCAAAAAGGTTCACAAGCCTATGTCATCTCTCCCTTGATTGAAGAATCTGAAGCTCTGGATTTGAAAAATGCTATTGCCTTATCAGAGGAGTTGACAGCTCATTTTGCAGGCAAGGCAAAGGTGGCTCTTTTACATGGTAAGATGAAGAGTGACGAAAAAGACCAAATTATGCAGGAGTTCAAAGAGCAAAAAACGGATATTCTAGTTTCGACGACGGTTATTGAGGTTGGGGTTAACGTTCCCAATGCGACCGTCATGATTATCATGGATGCTGACCGCTTCGGGCTCAGCCAGCTTCACCAGCTCAGAGGTCGTGTGGGTCGGGGAGATAAGCAGTCTTATGCAGTTCTCGTTGCCAATCCCAAGACTGATTCTGGGAAAGACCGCATGCGCATCATGACAGAAACGACCAATGGATTTGTTCTTGCGGAGGAAGATTTGAAAATGCGTGGTTCAGGTGAGATTTTTGGAACCAGACAGTCAGGTCTTCCAGAGTTCCAAGTAGCTGATATTATCGAAGATTTTCCGATTTTAGAAGAAGCCAGAAAAGTGGCTAGCTATATTAGTTCTATAGAAGGCTGGCAAGAGGATCCAGAGTGGCGCATGATTGCCCTTCACTTGGAAAAGAAAGAACATTTAGATTAATACTCTTCGAAAATCAAATTCAAACCACGTCAGCTTCGCCTTGCCGTACTCAAGTACTGCCTACGGCTAGCTTCCTAGTTTGCTCTTTGATTTTCATTGAGTATAAGCTTTCTATAAGGAAAACTTAAGCTAGCTTTCAGGTTTGGCCCTTATACTAGAGTCATCAAAAAGAAACGAGGACTCTCACATGACAGTAACGATTAAAGTAAATTACCAAACCACTTTCCAAAAGAAAGAAGCAAAAAACTAATATAAATAGAAGGAAGAAAGAGCGAAATGCTCTTTTTTGTTTCTAAAAGCACAATTTATTGAATCTAAAATAGCACACTGCGGATTCTAAAAAAATTCTAGAAATTATAGTAGATTGAATCTGGAATAGTACACCTAGTTTTCTAAAACATTTTTAGAAATTAGTTTGAATTCCGCGATCAATTTGTTCAGTTTTTATTTCATTTAACTATAATTTGACTTTCCTAATTTCTTTGTTCATATCTTATTTCAATACACTATATCTTAATATTTCAGAGCCAACATCTAGCATAACTAAAAAAACAGATTCTTCCATCTATTACGGAAAAATCTGTCATTGATTTAATGATTTACAAAAACTCCAACCACGGCTTGCGAACCTCGTCTTTGCTGGTTCCTCTATATTTTTTTAATTCCAAAAATGCCATCTTGACTAGATGATGTTCTTGACAGTTAGTGCTGGTCTTACAACAATGCCTCAAACTCAGCGACAGTCATGCCCAATTGCTCACTCGCAAATTCGGAAGTTAAAACATGTTGGCGTACTAAATCTAGAAAGGTAAAGATTTTCCCACTCTCGAGACCTTGTTCAACTCCCTCTGCTCTAGCAGTTTCCAAGGCATAGTCCTGCGCTAACAAGGCTTGTTCTTCGCGTCTGCGTTGTTCACTAAACATCTTCCTGTCCTCCTCGGACCAGCTCTTATAGTCCAGCAGTTGGTCTGCCTGGCTAATGGCTCGCTCAGGTTGTTGGGTAAAGGGTTTGTTCCCAAAAAACTCCAACCATGGTTTGCGAACCTTGTCTTTGCTGGTTTCTCTGTATTTTTTTAGTTCCAAGAATGCCATCTTGACTAGATGGTTTTCTTGTCCATTGTTTGTGATGGTTAAGACCTCACCTGTCGTGTCCTCGCGCATACTAAAGCTATGGAAAGCCAAATCATCCGAGAAGTAATTGCTGTCCACGATAGCGATAGCATAAACTGGTGCGATGTGTTTATAACTCTGGTGTGTATCGCCTTCTCGCTGGCGAATTTTTTCGAGATTTTGATTGACCTGACTACATAGATAAGCCCACAAACGATTAATGAAAAAATTCTGATGATGCACCTGAATTTCAATGATTACTTGCGTGCCATTGTCCAACTCCGCCAAAACATCTATACTGGTATAGAAATCCTGCGCCGAGTAAGGTATGGAAGGCAAGACGTGAATATTGCTTCCCTCCAAAATGGTCACATTTTTGGCTGGTAAATCCAGCATATCGCGAATAAATTGACAAGTAATTTCTGGATTGCTAAAGATTTTCTTAGCAACCAAGTCATTGGTCGGGCTGATGCCCGGATGTCTGAGAATCATCCTCTTCCTCCTTTTATTATACCACAGTTTTAAATCTAGGTTTCCTAGATTCTCTGGCTCTATCTATTTATTCGGAAAAAAGAGGATAAATGAAATAGTAAATAAAAAATAAGAACAGCGGGTAAGCAATAAATTTTAAGCTTATCTGTCTTCTCCGCTTATCTGATAATAAATAAGGACCGCAATATAGCCTTTTCTCTCTACCCCATTTGCAACAGTCTTTAGATAGAACATTCCAGCCTTCTCCATGACACGGCCTGAAGCTAGGTTGAGACTGGCATATCGAGCTTTGACTTTTTGAAATCCTGCTTGAGTAAAACAAAAGTCCAACACAGCTTTTAAGGCCTCTGTCATAAGACCACGCCCCCAATAGTTTTTTCCTAAAACATAGCCAATTTCACAACTTAAATCTTCCTCGTGCATTTCAACGATCCTGATATCTCCTATCACTTGTTCTGGGTTTTCTTTGAGGGCAAATGGCCCATTTGTAATAGTTAGGATTAGCATAGAAAGCAACCCAATTTCAAATCGAATTTCGAGTGACCTCAACATCAGGATGCGGATCCCAAGTGACATAGGTTAGATTCTCAGCGGATGAAGCCCAATTCTGAAACATGGCTTCTGCATCACTTTCCACAAATCTTCGCAAGATTAAACTATCTGTCTGTAATATTTGCGTACCGATTGCTTTCATGATGTTACCTCGCTTTCTGATAAATGATTCTCTGTCCAATCGCCATTGAAACTATAGTATATCGAGATAAGCTGTAGACAAATCAACTGGGGCATTCACATTAATTTCTAAAAATACTTTAGAAGTTAATTGGTACTATTCTAGATTCAATTGATTATACTTTCTGTCAGTAGGTTTGAAGAAAGGAAATCTAAATTCTTTTTCTATTTACCCTTCTTTCTTGCATTGATTACTTATATATGCTACAGTTGTGATAGCGATTACAAAATAAAAGGAGCATGCTATGAAAAATCCAGCATTTTTAGAGGAAATTAAGACCTATCTAGGAAGGGATGAGGTTCCAGAAGACTTTGATGCTTTCTGGGATGAGGAAGTGAAAAAAGTTCCAACTCCTCCAGTCTACCAGTTGGAGGAAAGAGATTTCCATATTCCTCAAGTCAAGTGCTATGAGTTAACTTTTGAAGGAACCAATGAAGGCAAGGTCTATGCACGAGTCGTTCTTCCAAAGAGTGAGGAGAAGGTTCCGATAATCTTCCATTTCCATGGTTATATAGGACGTGGCTGGGACTGGGCCGACATGCTGGCCTTCACCGTGGCTGGTTACGGTGTTGTTTCCATGGATGTGCGGGGACAGTCAGGTTATTCACAGGAAGGTTTGCGTTCTCCTCTAGGAAATACGGTTAAGGGACATATTATCCGTGGGGCTGTGGAAGGTCGGGAGCATCTCTTTTATAAGGATGTTTATTTGGACATTTACCAGTTGGTTGAAATTATTGCTAGTCTGCCTCAGGTTGATGAGAAGCGTCTTTCTAGCTATGGTGCCTCACAAGGAGGGGCTCTAGCCTTGGTTGCGGCGGCGCTCAATCCTCAAATTGAGAAAACTGTTGCCATCTATCCTTTCTTGTCAGACTTCAGACGGGTGCTTGAGATTGGGAATACTAGCGAGGCTTACGACGAACTTTTTCGTTATTTCAAGTTTCACGACCCCTTCCATGAAACTGAGGAGGAGATCATGGCGACCCTTGCTTATATCGATGTGAAAAATCTTGCCCATCGTATCAAGGGTGAGGTTAAGATGATTACGGGCTTGGACGACGATGTTTGCTACCCTATTACCCAGTTTGCGATTTACAACCGTCTCACCTGTGACAAGTCCTATCGTATCATGCCAGAGTATGCTCACGAAGCCATGAATGTCTTTGTCAATGACCAAGTTTACAACTGGCTGTGTGGTAGTGAGATTCCTTTTAAGTATGTAAAATGATAAATGAGAGAGTCCAGTAGCTCTCTTTTTTGTAGTTTAATAAAAATGATTTAAAATAGATGACTCTCTGAAACTACTTTCAGAAACAGCTGTTCTATAAAATACTTTTGAAACTGAAATCTATTCTATCACAAAGTATTGAAAGCGCTTAATAAATGATATATAATGACCTCATAAGAACAAAGAAAAGGAGGAAAGAGGATGCCACAGATTACTAAAGAAGCTTTGATTGCACAAATCAAAGATGGAATCATCGTTTCTTGTCAGGCCCTTCCTCACGAACCGCTCTATACAGAAGCGGGAGGAGTCATTCCATTGCTGGTCAAAGCGGCTGAGCAAGGTGGAGCAGTCGGTATCCGAGCAAATAGTGTTCGCGATATCAAGGAAATCAAGGAGGTTACAAACCTTCCAATCATTGGGATAATAAAACGAGATTATCCACCTCAAGAACCCTTCATCACTGCTACTATGAAAGAAGTTGATGAATTGGCAGAGCTTGACATCGAGGTGATTGCTCTGGATTGTACCAAGCGTGAACGCTACGATGGTTTAGAGATTCAAGAGTTTATTCGTCAGGTTAAGGAAAAATATCCGAACCAGCTCTTGATGGCTGATACAAGTACTTTCGAAGAAGGATTGGCAGCTGTTGAAGCAGGAATTGACTTTGTCGGAACAACCTTATCAGGATACACATCTTACAGTCCAAAAGTGGATGGTCCCGATTTTGAATTAATTAAAAAACTCTGTGATGCCGGTGTAGATGTCATTGCAGAAGGGAAAATTCATACACCAGAACAAGCCAAACAAATCCTGGGATATGGAGTGCGAGGCATCGTTGTAGGTGGCGCTATTACTAGACCAAAAGAGATTACAGAACGCTTCGTTGCTGGTCTTAAATAAAAAATAAAGAAAGGGGGATTGAGTATGATTATTACTAAAATCAGTCGTTTAGGAACTTATGTGAAAGTAAATCCACATTTTGCAACATTAATAGATTTTCTAGAAAAAACAGGACTAGAAAATTTAAAAGAAGGGCCGATTGATATCGATGGTGATCGATTATTTGGTAATTGCTTTACTTATCTAGCAGACGGTCAAGCAGGAGCCTTCTTTGAAACTCACCAAAAATATTTGGATATTCATTTAGTGTTGGAAAACGAAGAAGCCATGGCTGTTACGTCGCCAGAAAATGTAAGCGTTACCCAAAAATATGATGAAGAAAAAGATATTGAATTATACACAGGAGAAGTGGAACAGTTAGTTCATTTGAGAGCTGGTGAATGCCTCATCACTTTTCCAGAAGATTTACATCAACCGAAGGTTCGTATAAATGATGAGCCTGTTAAAAAAGTTGTCTTTAAAGTTGCGATTTCTTAATGTAGAAAGGGAAGAACAATGAAAAAAATGAGAAAGTTTTTATGTCTAGCTGGAGTTGCGCTAGCAGCCGTTGCCTTGGTAGCTTGTTCAGGAAAGAAAGAAACTACAGCTGACACTGAACCACCGACAGAATTATCTGGTGAGATTACAATGTGGCACTCCTTTACTCAAGGACCACGTTTGGAAAGTATTCAAAAATCAGCAGATGCTTTTATGCAAAAGCATCCAAAAACCAAAATCAAGATTGAAACATTTTCTTGGAATGACTTCTATACTAAATGGACTACAGGTTTAGCAAATGGAAATGTGCCAGATATCAGTACAGCCCTTCCTAACCAAGTAATGGAAATGGTAAACTCAGATGCTTTGGTTCCGCTAAATGATTCTATCAAGCGTATTGGACAGGATAAATTTAACGAAACTGCCTTAAATGAAGCAAAAATCGGAAATGATTACTACTCTGTTCCTCTTTATTCCCATGCACAAGTTATGTGGGTTAGAACAGATTTGTTAAAAGAACATAATATTGAGGTTCCTAAAACTTGGGATCAACTCTATGAAGCTTCTAAAAAATTGAAAGAAGCTGGAGTTTATGGCTTGTCTGTTCCATTTGGGACAAACGACTTAATGGCAACACGTTTCTTGAACTTCTATGTTCGAAGTGGTGGTGGAAGTCTCTTGACAAAAGATCTTAAAGCAGATTTGACAAGCCAACTTGCTCAAGATGGTATTAAATACTGGGTTAAAATGTATAAAGAAATCTCACCTCAAGATTCTTTGAACTTTAATGTCCTTCAACAAGCTACCTTGTTCTATCAAGGAAAAACAGCATTTGACTTTAACTCTGGCTTCCATATTGGAGGAATTAATGCCAACAGTCCTCAACTGATTGATTCAATTGATGCTTATCCTATTCCAAAAATCAAAGAATCTGATAAAGACCAAGGAATTGAAACATCAAACATTCCAATGGTTGTTTGGAAAAATTCAAAACATCCAGAAGTTGCTAAAGCATTCTTGGAATCACTTTACAATGAAGAAGACTATATTAAATTCCTTGATTCAACTCCAGTAGGTATGTTGCCAACTATTAAGGGAATTAGCGATTCTGCAGCCTATAAAGAAAATGAAACTCGTAAGAAATTTAAACATGCTGAAGAAGTAATTACTGAAGCTGCTAAAAAAGGTACTGCTATTGGTTATGAAAATGGACCAAGTGTACAAGCTGGTATGTTGACTAACCAACACATTATTGAACAAATGTTCCAAGATATCATTTCAAATGGAACAGATCCTATGAAAGCAGCAAAAGAAGCAGAAAAACAACTAAACGATTTATTTGAGGCTGCTCAGTAGATGTAAAAGACTAGAAAATAGGTGGGCTAGTGAGCTGAAAAGCCCTAGCCCAATCTTGTAAAAGAAGGGAGAAGGAGAATGGTTAAAGAACGTAATTTAACTCGCTGGATATTTGTTTTGCCAGCTATGATTATCGTAGGATTACTCTTTGTTTATCCGTTTTTCTCGAGTATTTTTTATAGCTTTACCAATAAGCATTTGATTATGCCTAATTATAAATTTGTTGGTTTAGCTAACTATAAAGCTGTGCTATCAGATCCCAACTTCTTTAATGCGTTCTTTAATTCAATTAAGTGGACCGTTTTCTCATTAGTTGGTCAAGTTTTAGTAGGGTTTGTATTGGCTTTAGCTCTTCACAGAGTACGCCACTTCAAGAAATTATATAGGACCTTATTGATTGTTCCTTGGGCATTTCCTACCATCGTTATTGCCTTTTCTTGGCAGTGGATCCTAAACGGGGTTTATGGCTACTTACCTAATCTAATCGTAAAATTAGGTTTAATGGAACATACGCCTGCATTTTTGACAGATAGTACATGGGCATTCCTATGTTTGGTGTTTATCAACATTTGGTTTGGAGCGCCGATGATTATGGTTAATGTACTTTCAGCTTTGCAAACAGTACCCGAAGAACAATTTGAGGCTGCTAAGATAGATGGTGCTTCAAGTTGGCAAGTTTTCAAATTTATCGTCTTTCCACATATTAAAGTGGTTGTAGGGCTTCTAGTTGTTTTGAGAACTGTATGGATCTTTAATAACTTTGACATTATCTACCTAATTACAGGTGGTGGACCAGCCAATGCTACAACGACGCTTCCAATTTTTGCCTACAACCTAGGTTGGGGAACTAAATTGTTGGGTCGTGCTTCAGCAGTTACAGTATTGCTCTTTATCTTCTTGGTGGCAATTTGCTTTATCTACTTTGCTATCATCAGTAAGTGGGAAAAGGAGGGTAGAAAATAATGAAGAAGAAATCCGGTATTTATTTAGATATTCTCTCACATGTACTCTTGATTGGTGCGACCATCGTTGCAATTTTCCCATTGGTATGGATTATCATATCTTCTGTCAAAGGTAAAGGGGAATTAACTCAGTATCCAACACGATTTTGGCCTGAACAATTTACATTGGATTATTTCACTCATGTTATCAATGATTTGCACTTTATTGATAACATTCGAAACAGTTTAATCATTGCCTTAGCTACAACTGTTATTGCAATTATTATTTCTGCTATGGCAGCCTATGGTATTGTTCGATTCTTCCCTAAATTGGGAGCAATCATGTCAAGACTACTCGTCATTACCTACATTTTTCCACCAATTTTGTTAGCAATTCCCTATTCAATAGCCATTGCTAAAGTTGGATTAACAAATAGTTTATTTGGCTTGATGATGGTTTATCTATCTTTTAGTGTTCCATATGCGGTTTGGCTTTTAGTTGGATTTTTCCAAACAGTTCCAATTGGAATTGAAGAAGCAGCTAGAATTGATGGTGCAAATAAATTTGTTACTTTTTATAAAGTTGTGCTACCGATTGTAGCACCAGGTATTGTAGCAACAGCTATTTATACATTTATCAATGCTTGGAATGAATTCCTGTATGCTTTGATTTTGATTAACAATACAGGAAAGATGACAGTAGCAGTAGCCCTTCGTTCACTTAATGGTTCAGAAATCCTAGACTGGGGAGATATGATGGCAGCATCTGTTATTGTAGTTCTTCCATCAATCATTTTCTTCTCTATCATCCAAAATAAAATTGCAAGTGGATTATCAGAAGGATCTGTGAAATAAGTTAAAATTAGAAAGTTTATTCAATAATAAAGGAGAAAAACATGGTTAAATATGGTGTTGTTGGAACAGGATATTTTGGAGCTGAGTTAGCTCGTTATATGCAAAAGAATGATGGAGCAGAGATTACTCTTCTCTATGATCCAGATAATGCAGAGGCAATTGCAGAAGAATTGGGAGCAAAAGTAGCAAGCTCCTTAGATGAGTTAGTTTCTAGCGATGAAGTAGATTGTGTTATTGTCGCAACTCCAAATAATCTTCATAAAGAACCAGTTATTAAGGCCGCACAACATGGTAAAAATGTTTTCTGTGAAAAACCAATTGCGCTTTCTTATCAAGATTGTCGCGAGATGGTAGATGCATGTAAAGAAAACAATGTAACCTTTATGGCAGGACATATTATGAACTTCTTTAATGGTGTTCATCATGCAAAAGAACTAATTAATCAAGGAGTCATTGGAGACGTTCTATACTGTCACACAGCTCGTAATGGTTGGGAAGAACAACAACCATCAGTATCATGGAAAAAAATCCGTGAAAAATCAGGTGGTCACTTGTATCACCACATCCATGAATTGGATTGCGTGCAATTTCTTATGGGTGGTATGCCTGAAACTGTAACCATGACAGGTGGGAATGTAGCCCATGAAGGTGAAAATTTCGGTGATGAAGATGATATGATTTTTGTCAATATGGAATTTTCTAATAAGCGTTTTGCCTTGTTAGAATGGGGTTCAGCTTATCGTTGGGGTGAACATTATGTCTTAATTCAAGGAACAAAAGGTGCTATCCGCTTAGATTTATTCAACTGTAAAGGAACTCTTAAGCTAGATGGACAAGAAAGTTATTTCTTGATTCACGAATCTCAAGAAGAAGATGATGATCGTACTCGTATCTATCATAGTACAGAGATGGACGGAGCAATTGCTTATGGTAAACCAGGTAAACGTACTCCATTATGGCTATCATCTGTGATTGACAAAGAAATGCGATATCTACATGAGATTATGCAAGGAGCCCCAGTATCAGAAGAATTTGCAAAATTGTTGACAGGTGAAGCTGCTCTAGAAGCGATTGCTACTGCAGATGCTTGTACCCAATCTATGTTCGAAGATCGTAAAGTAAAATTGTCAGAAATTGTAAAATAAATATAATTTAAAGGGGATGAAAAATTTATTTTCTCCCCTCATTTCGGAAATAAGTTAGGAGAAAATCTATGTCAGATTTAAAAAAATACGAAGGTGTCATTCCAGCTTTCTACGCATGTTATGATGATCAAGGAGAAGTAAGTCCAGAGCGTACGCGTGCCTTGGTGGAATACTTCATTGATAAAGGTGTTCAAGGTCTTTATGTTAATGGTTCTTCTGGTGAATGTATCTACCAAAGCGTTGAAGACCGTAAATTAATCTTAGAAGAAGTCATGGCAGTTGCCAAAGGTAAGTTGACTATTATTGCTCACGTAGCTTGCAATAATACTAAAGATAGTATGGAACTTGCTCGCCACGCAGAAAGCTTAGGAGTAGATGCTATTGCAACGATTCCGCCGATTTATTTCCGCTTGCCAGAATACTCAGTTGCTAAATACTGGAATGACATTAGTGCTGCAGCACCAAACACAGACTACGTGATTTATAACATTCCTCAATTAGCTGGTGTTGCTTTGACGCCAAGTCTCTACACTGAAATGTTGAAGAATCCACGTGTTATCGGTGTTAAGAACTCTTCTATGCCAGTTCAAGATATCCAAACCTTTGTGAGCCTTGGTGGCGAAGACCATATCGTCTTCAACGGTCCAGATGAACAGTTCTTAGGTGGTCGTCTTATGGGAGCTAAAGCTGGTATCGGTGGTACATATGGTGCGATGCCAGAACTCTTCTTGAAACTCAACCAATTGATTGCTGATAAAGACTTAGAAACAGCGCGTGAATTACAATACGCTATCAACGCTATCATTGGTAAACTCACTTCTGCACATGGAAATATGTATGGTGTGATTAAGGAAGTCTTGAAGATCAATGAAGGACTGAATATTGGTTCTGTTCGTTCACCATTGACACCAGTGACTGAAGAAGATCGTCCAGTTGTAGAAGCAGCTGCAGCCTTGATTCGTGAAACCAAGGAGCGCTTCCTCTAATCCATAAGGAGGTATTTATGACACACTACGTTGCAATTGATATCGGTGGAACAAATATCAAATATGGTTTGATCGACCAAGAAGGCCAACTTGTTGAATCGCATGAAATGCCAACAGAGGCGCATAAAGGTGGACCTCATATCTTACAAAAGACCAAAGATATCGTAGCCAGCTATTTAGAAAAAGGCCCAGTAGCAGGAGTTGCTATTTCTTCTGCTGGGATGGTGGATCCAGATAAGGGGGAAATTTTCTATGCTGGGCCTCAAATCCCTAACTATGCAGGCACCCAGTTCAAAAAAGAAATTGAGAGTACCTTTGAAATCCCTTGCGAGATTGAAAATGACGTCAACTGTGCAGGTTTGGCTGAGGCGGTATCTGGTTCAGGCAAGGGAGCGAGTGTGACACTTTGCTTAACCATTGGAACCGGTATCGGTGGTTGCTTGATTATGGATGGGAAAGTCTTCCATGGTTTTAGCAATTCAGCCTGTGAAGTCGGTTATATGCATATGCAGGATGGAGATTTCCAAGACTTGGCTTCTACAACAGCCTTGGTAGAATATGTGGCAGCAGCTCATGGAAATCCAGTTGACCAGTGGAATGGCCGACGCATTTTCAAGGAGGCTACTGAAGGAAACAAGATCTGTATGACTGGCATTGACCGCATGGTAGACTATCTAGGAAAAGGTCTGGCAAATATTTGCTACGTTGCCAATCCAGAAGTAGTCATTCTCGGTGGCGGTATCATGGGGCAAGAGGCTATCCTCAAGCCTAAAATTCGAAAAGCTTTGAAAGATGCCTTGGTGCCAAGCCTAGCTGAAAAAACACGATTAGAATTTGCCCATCACCAAAATACAGCAGGTATGTTGGGAGCTTATTACCATTTCAAGACAAAACAATCCTAGTTTGGTTCAACCAAACTAGGATTTTCTAATCAAGTTCCCTTGACTTTCTTTATAATTGTGAGATAATAAATAAAATATATAAAGGAATTATATAAAATGGCTATAGCGAATTCAAGTAAAATTGTAACCTTCCAAGCTAATAGAGAATTGGTAAATGATGCCATGGAAGTGTTAAAAGAACAAAATCTCTCTCTTTCATCGGCACTCAGATTATTTTTAAAGAATGTTGCCGTAACAAATGAAGTAGATTTACTGAGTGAAGAGGAATTAGAGAAGGAGTATTTGTTTAGACAATTACAAGCAGAAGTTCAAGAAAGTTATGCCAAGATTGAGGCTGGAAATTACTTGACAGATGAGGATGTCGTGACACGCTATGGATTATAAAAAATATAGGATTTTGTATTCTCCTAGAGTGATTAATAGTCTGGATAAAATATATCAGTATATAGCGGAGGAAATCGGTTCTGTAGAGGCTGCGAGACGAAAAGTAGCCAATATTAGAAAAGATATTAATCGGCTAGAAATTTTCCCCCAAGCTGGATTTGATGCTGATGAAAAATTTGGTAAGAAATTAGACCCTCGTTACCAAACGCGAGGATTGACCTTGAGTAAGGATTACATCGTATTATATACAATTGTTGAGGATACTGTCAGACTTGCTTATTTACTCCCTTCAAAAAGTGATTACATGAAATTATTCAAGACCAAGTCAAGATATGACTAATTCATAATCTAGAAGATGTATGTTTAGTGATGAATAAAAATCCTAGTTTGACTCAGCCAAACTAGGATTTTCTGATGCGTTTTTGTCTACGATAGCCATTGAGTTTTTTATTTTCCCAATAGCTGTTAAAAATTTTTTCCTTGCTTTCACGATTGATTTCCAAAAAGTAGGCATAAATCAAATCGATAAAGAAGAGCATAGGAAGTTGAGCGGATATACGTTGGATGTAAGAAGACTGGCTGTGGGTGGCTACAAGAACAGTCTCTGTATAGGCTTGACTATCTTTATTGGGAACACTTGTAAAAAGTACAGTCTTTGCCCCCATCTCCTTAGCGTCTAATAGACTATCTAAAATAGAAGGGGTTGAGCCAGAAAGTGAGAAACCGAGTACGAGACAATTCTCATCCATAATACTGGTTGTCCAAGCAAAACCATCTTGGTCAGTCAAGGCCTCGCAGACCACACCTAGACGCATGAAGCGTAATTTCATTTCACGAGCTACGAGGCCAGAACTCCCTGTTCCGAAGAAGTAGACACGCTCAGCATCTTCGATTAACTGGGCAATTCGTTCTAGTTGGACTTCGTCAATCAAGTCCTGTGTTTGCTCCCGCATGTTGCTATAACTTCTGAGGACTCGTTTTGTAAGTGGACTGTGTTTGTGAGAATGGGTGTCTTGTTTCTCTGCTTGGTGTTGGTATTGGAAAATAAATTCTCTATAGCCTGTAAAACCACACTTTTTAGCAAAGCGGGTCAGAGCAGCCTGGGAGATATGTAATTTTTGAGTAACCTGTTGGGAAGATAAATCATCTGTAATCGTTTCAGCTTGCAAAAAATAGCGAGCGATTTCTTGCTCTAGGTCTGTCATTTCTTCAAAATGTGAATCAATGACAGTTGCGATATCTGGTTTGTCCATAGGGAAGGCTCCTTTAAATGAGTCGTATTGGAAAAAGGCTAGATTATTGAACTTTTACATTCATTATAACATATAATATAGGGATGAATAAATAAAAACGTATCTTGCCGTAAAAACGAAAAAAGCTTCTTGCTTTTCCATAATTTTCTGCTCAAATTGTGGTACAATTAAGAGTAAGACTTTAAGTTAGAAATGAGACTGATTTGTATGAGAAAATTTAACAGCCATTCGATTCCGATTCGGCTTAATTTATTGTTTTCAATCGTCATTTTGCTCTTTATGGCCATTATAGGTCGCCTGCTTTATATGCAGGTTTTGAACAAGGATTTTTATGAGACAAAATTAGCATCGGCTAGTAAAACAAAGGTGACCACTAGCTCGGCCCGGGGCGAAATTTATGATGCCAGCGGCAAGCCTTTGGTTGAAAATACTGTGAAACAGGTTGTTTCCTTTACTCGAAACAACAAAATGACGGCTGCAGATTTAAAAGAAACAGCTAAGAAGCTGTTAGCCTATGTGGGAGTTTCTTCTCCAACATTGACTGACCGACAGTTGGTAGACTATTATCTAGCAGATCAAGATGTCTATAAGAAAGCAGTGGAAAGTTTACCACGTGAGAAGCGACTTGATTCTGATGGCAATCAATTATCTGAGTCCGAACTTTACAATAATACTGTTGAAAGTATCGATCCAAGTCAATTGGCCTACTCTGATGACGAAAAGAAAGAAATTTATCTTTTTAGCCAACTCAATGCAGTTGGAAATTTTGCGACAGGGACCATTGCGACAGACTCCTTAACAGATACTCAGATTGCCTTGATTGCTTCGGCCTCTAAGAATTTACCTGGTATCAGTATTTCAACTTCGTGGGATCGAAAAGTTCTAGAGACTTCTCTTTCGTCTATAGTAGGAAGTGTATCTAGTGAAAAAGCTGGTCTACCAGCTGAAGAAGCAGATGCTTATATCAAAAAGGGTTATTCTCTAAACGACCGTGTTGGGACTTCTTATCTAGAAAAACAATATGAAGAAACCTTGCAAGGAAAACGCTCGGTGAAAGAAGTCCATCTAGACAAGTATGGCAATATGGAAAGTGTCGAAAATATCGAAGATGGTACCAAAGGGAATAATATTAAACTGACTATTGATTTGGCCTTCCAAGATAGCGTGGACAATCTGCTTAAGAGTTATTTCAATTCCGAACTGGGAAATGGAGGAGCCAAATATTCTGAAGGTGTGTATGCAGTTGCTTTGAACCCAAAAACAGGTGCAGTTTTGTCTATGTCAGGACTCAAACATGACTTGAAAACGGGAGATTTAACACCTGATTCCTTGGGAACAGTAACCAATGTCTTTGTCCCGGGTTCTGTTGTCAAGGCGGCGACCATCAGCTCTGGTTGGGAGAATGGAGTCTTATCAGGGAATCAGACCTTGACAGACCAACCGATTGTCTTCCAAGGTTCAGCTCCAATTAATTCTTGGTATACTCAAGCCTACGGTTCATTCCCGATTACAGCTGTGGAAGCCTTGGAGTATTCTTCTAATACCTATATGGTTCAAACGGCTTTGGGAATCATGGGCCAAACTTATCAACCTAATATGTTTGTTGGAACAAGCAATTTGGAATCCGCTATGGGGAAATTACGTGCGACATTTGCGGAATATGGTCTTGGAGCTTCAACGGGTATTGATCTTCCGGATGAATCTACAGGATTTACCCCTAAGGAATATGACTTTGCCAATTACATTACCAATGCCTTTGGCCAGTTTGATAACTACACCCCTATGCAATTAGCCCAGTACGTTGGAACTATTGCCAACAACGGTGTTCGGATTGCCCCCCACATTGTCGAGGGGATTTATGGAAACAACGAACAAGGTGGCTTAGGGAACTTAATCCAATCTATTGAAACCAAGGAAATGAATAAAATTAATATTTCTGAGTCTGATGTTTCCATCCTCCAACAAGGCTTTTATCAAGTGTCACATGGTGGTAGTGCTTTGACAACCGGTCGTGCCTTTTCAAATGGCGCAGCGGTATCCATTAGTGGAAAAACAGGTACTGCTGAAAGTTATGTTGAGGGCGGTCAAAAAGCTAACAATACTAATGCCGTGGCCTATGCCCCATCAGATAATCCTCAAATCGCTGTTGCCGTTGTCTTCCCGCATAACACCAATCTTACAAATGGTGTCGGACCTTCCATTGCACGCGATATTATCAACCTCTATAACCAACACCATCCAATGAATTAGAAAGGAACATATGCTTTATCCAACACCTATTGCTAAGCTAATTGACAGCTACTCTAAGTTACCAGGTATCGGGATTAAGACGGCTACACGTCTGGCCTTTTATACTATTGGAATGTCTGATGACGACGTCAATGAGTTTGCCAAAAATCTCCTTTCTGCTAAGAGAGAGCTGACCTATTGTTCCATCTGCGGTCGCTTGACTGATGATGATCCTTGCTCTATCTGTACCGATCCGACTCGTGACCAGACAACGATTTTAGTTCTCGAAGATAGTCGCGATGTGGCGACTATGGAGAATATTCAAGAATACCATGGACTTTATCATGTCTTGCATGGACTCATTTCTCCCATGAATGGTATTAGTCCGGATGATATCAATCTCAAGAGCCTCATGACTCGTCTTATGGATAGTGAGGTTTCAGAGGTAATCGTAGCAACCAATGCCACAGCAGATGGGGAAGCGACATCTATGTATCTCTCTCGTCTTCTCAAGCCGGCTGGCATCAAGGTTACTCGTCTGGCACGAGGCCTCGCTGTCGGAGCGGATATTGAGTATGCTGATGAAGTCACACTCTTACGAGCCATTGAAAATCGAACAGAGTTGTAAGTCTAGACAAATTAACACACTCAATTCATTTAGACAAAAATTAAGGAGACCGACAGTTGTTTTATCGGTCTCTTTTTAGATTTATTGAAGACCAGTATCAGGTTCAAGTTTCAAAAAAGAAGCAAATATGATATACTAAAGAACGAGTATTCTATTAGAATTGGAACAAATAATATGAAACAAACGATTATTCTTTTATACGGTGGACGTAGTGCAGAGCGTGAAGTCTCTGTTCTTTCAGCTGAGAGTGTGATGCGTGCGGTCAACTACGACCGTTTCACAGTCAAGACTTTCTTCATCAGCCAGTCGGGTGATTTTATTAAAACGCAAGAATTTAGCCATACTCCAGGTCAAGAGGATCGTCTTATGACCAATGAAACAATCGATTGGGATAAGAAAGTTGCTCCAAGTGCTATCTACGAAGAAGGTGCGGTGGTCTTTCCAGTTCTTCATGGTCCGATGGGAGAGGATGGCTCTGTTCAAGGATTCCTTGAAGTTTTGAAAATGCCTTACGTCGGTTGTAACATCTTGTCATCTAGTCTTGCCATGGATAAAATCACGACCAAGCGTGTCTTAGAATCTGTCGGGATTGCCCAAGTTCCTTATGTGGCCATTGTCGAAGGTGATGATGTGACTGTTAAAATTGCCGAAGTTGAAGAAAAATTGACTTATCCAGTTTTCACAAAACCATCAAACATGGGTTCAAGTGTCGGTATTTCTAAGTCTGAAAATCAAGAGGAACTTCGTCAAGCCTTGAAACTTGCCTTCCAATATGATAGCCGTGTCTTGGTTGAACAAGGGGTAAATGCCCGTGAAATCGAGGTTGGCCTACTGGGTAACTACGATGTCAAAAGCACGCTTCCAGGGGAAGTAGTCAAGGATGTAGCCTTTTATGACTACGATGCCAAGTATATTGATAACAAGATTACCATGGATATCCCAGCTAAGATCAGTGATGATGTGGTAGCTGTCATGCGTCAAAATGCAGAAACTGCCTTCCGTGCCATTGGTGGGCTCGGTCTCTCTCGTTGCGATTTCTTCTATACAGACAAGGGAGAGATTTTCCTAAACGAGCTCAATACCATGCCAGGTTTCACCCAGTGGTCTATGTACCCACTACTTTGGGACAATATGGGAATCAGCTACCCAGAACTAATCGAGCGTTTGGTTGACCTTGCCAAGGAAAGTTTTGACAAGCGCGAAGCGCATTTGCTATAAAATGAAAGAGAGGGTAGAAGCCAGAACTATCACTGCAAGGTGACTAGAGTTCTCGAGCTTCGACCCTTTTTAAAGGAGTAGAAATGAAATTAACAATCCATGAAGTGGCTCAAGTTGTAGGAGCTAAAAATGATATCAGTATCTTTGAGGACACCCACCTAGAAAAAGCTGAGTTTGATAGTCGCTTAATTGCGGCAGGGGACTTGTTTGTGCCCCTCAAGGGAGCGCGTGATGGTCACGACTTTATCGAAACAGCTTTTGAAAATGGCGCTACTGCAACCCTGTCTGAGAAAGAGGTCGCAAATCATCCTTACATTCTAGTAGACGATGTGTTGACTGCCTTTCAACAACTAGCTGCCTACTATCTTGAGAAAACGGCTGTTGATGTCTTTGCAGTTACAGGTTCAAATGGCAAGACGACGACCAAGGATATGTTGGCGCATTTACTATCAACAACCTACAAAACCTACAAAACACAAGGAAACTACAATAACGAGATTGGCCTTCCCTACACCGTTCTCCATATGCCTGAAGGAACAGAAAAGTTGGTCTTGGAGATGGGGCAGGATCACTTGGGAGATATTCATCTCTTGTCAGAATTGGCTCATCCAAAGACAGCTATCGTTACCTTGGTGGGGGAAGCTCATTTGGCCTTTTTCAAAGACCGTTCGGAAATCGCTAAAGGGAAAATGCAAATTGCTGATGGCATGCCTGAAGGTTCTTTGCTCTTGGCCCCAGCAGACCCGATTGTAGAGGACTACTTGCCTACTGATAAAAAGGTGGTCCGTTTTGGGCAAGGAGCAGAGCTGGAAATCACAGACTTGATTGAGCGCAAGGATAGTCTGACCTTTAAGGCTAATTTCTTGGAACAAGCCCTTGATTTGCCAGTGACTGGTAAGTACAATGCCACTAATGCTATGATTGCATCCTATGTTGCCCTGCAAGAAGGAGTGTCAGAGGAGCAAATTCATCAGGCAATCCAAAATCTTGAATTGACGCGTAACCGTACCGAGTGGAAGAAAGCAGCCAATGGAGCAGATATTTTGTCTGATGTATACAATGCCAATCCAACTGCTATGAAGTTGATTTTGGAGACATTTTCTGCCATTCCAGCTAATGAAGGGGGCAAGAAAATCGCTGTCTTGGCAGACATGAAGGAACTCGGTGACCAGTCTGTTCAGCTCCATAACCAGATGATTTTAAGTCTTTTCCCAGATGTGTTGGATACCGTTATTTTCTATGGGGAAGATATTGCTGAATTGGCCCAACTTGCCAGTCAAATGTTCCCAATCGGACATGTTTTCTACTTCAAGAAAACAGCTAACGAGGACCAATTTGAAGCCCTAGTTAAGCAGGTTAAAGAAAGACTCAGTGCCAATGACCAAATTTTGCTCAAAGGCTCTAACTCCATGAATCTAGCCAAATTGGTAGAAAGTTTAGAAAATGAATGCTAGTGATTTTGCCAAGTATCTTCAAAGAATGATTGCCCTTACAGATGCTGGATTAACCTTTACAAAAGATCCTTTCGACCGTGAGCGCTACGAAGACTTGCGAGGCCTTTTATCTGAAATGTTGAATCAGGCATCAGACCTTGATTCCGAAGAAGTGGCAGAAGTCTTGAAGCCAACTTCTGCTTATGCGACTCCGTTAATGGACGTCCGTGCATGGATTGTTGAGGACGAAAAGATTTGTCTGGTTAGGGGACAAGGAGAGAATGATTGGGCTTTGCCAGGTGGCTTTGGTGAAGTCGGCTATTCTCCAACAGAAAATATTCTCAAGGAAATTGAAGAAGAAACCGGTTTTAAAGCCAAAGTTGAACGACTATTAGCTGTTTTTGATACAAATCGTTTCCAACTACAGAGCAAGCAATATGCAAAGTTTGTTTTTGAATGTAAGCTTCTTGATGGACAATTCCAAAAAAATCAAGAAATTGCTGACCTTCAATTTTTTGCCATTGACCAACTGCCAGCCTTATCTGAAAAACGCATTACCAAGGAGCAAATAGAGATTCTTTGGCAGGTTTATCAAGGTCAGAGGGAGCAATATCTTGATTAAGAAGATGATTATCGTATTTCTAAATCCATTTTTGACAAATAGCATGGTATAATAAAATGCAGGAAAATTTTGAATCATGAGGAATACTAGATGAATTTATGGGATATTTTCTTTACGACCCAAGCAACAGAGCCACCCAAGTTTGATCTTTATTGGTATGTCAGTATATTTACACTCTTGGCCTTGACCTTTTATACAGCCTATCGTTATCGTGAAAAGAAGGTTTACCAACGATTTTTCCAAATCTTGCAGGCCGTTCAGTTAATCCTTCTTTATGGTTGGTATGGGGTCAATCATATGCCACTGTCAGAAAGTTTACCCTTTTACCATTGCCGTATGGCTATGTTTGTGGTGCTCTTGCTTCCTGGTCAGTCTAAATATAGGCAGTATTTTGCATTACTAGGAACATTTGGGACATTAGCTGCCTTTGTTTATCCAGTGCCAGATCCTTATCCATTCCCGCATATTGCGATTTTATCCTTTATCTTTGGCCACTTAGCTCTCTTGGGGAACTCTCTAGTTTATCTATTGAGACAGTATAACGCGCGATTGTTGGATGTGAAGGGAATTTTTCTCATGACCTTTGCACTAAATGCCTTGATTTTTGTGGTCAATTTAGTAACAGGTGGAGATTACGGATTCTTGACAAAACCACCATTGGTTGGAGACCATGGCTTAGTAGCTAATTATTTAATCGTTTCCCTGGCCTTATCAGCAGCGATTACGTTAACAAAGAAAATCTTGGAACTATTTTTAGAACAAGAAGCAGAAAAAATGATTGCAAAGAAAGCTTAGAAATGAGCTTTCTTTTTTTCATAAATCTGATTTTTTATAACTTGTTTGGAAAATAAAAAAATCTAAGGAAAGAATGTGAAAAAATGGTAAGTAAATTTAGGAAAAACTAAGCACGATTGGATTTTTTGTGTTATAATATTCTGTGAATAGCTATGCCCTATTTTAGCTATATTGAATAGAAGTTTGAAACTTGGAAGAGAGAGGATGCGATGTAATGGCTAGAGATGGTTTTTTTACAGGCTTAGATATCGGAACTAATTCGATTAAAGTATTGGTTGCCGAGCATAGAAATGGTGAACTTAATGTAATTGGTGTAAGTAATGCCAAGAGTAAAGGTGTAAAGGATGGGATTATCGTTGACATTGAAGCAGCAGCAACTGCTATCAAGTCAGCTATTTCCCAAGCAGAAGAGAAAGCTGGCATTTCAATCAAATCAGTGAATGTTGGTTTGCCTGGAAATCTTTTGCAAGTAGAACCAACTCAAGGTATGATTCCAGTTACATCTGATACAAAAGAAATTACAGATCAAGATGTTGAAAATGTTGTTAAATCAGCCTTGACAAAGAGTATGACACCAGATCGTGAAGTCATTACTTTTATTCCAGAAGAATTTATCGTAGATGGTTTCCAAGGTATTCGTGACCCACGTGGTATGATGGGGGTTCGTCTTGAAATGCGTGGTTTGCTTTACACAGGTCCACGTACTATTCTTCACAATTTACGCAAGACAGTTGAGCGCTCAGGTGTTCAAGTTGAAAATATTATTATTTCACCATTGGCTTTGGTTCGTTCAGTCTTGAACGAAGGAGAGCGTGAATTTGGAGCTACTGTGATTGATATGGGAGCAGGTCAAACAACTGTTGCTACAATCCGTAACCAAGAACTCCAGTTTACAAATATTCTTCAAGAAGGTGGAGATTATGTCACAAAAGATATCTCTAAAGTCTTGAAGACTTCACAGAAATTAGCTGAAGGATTGAAATTAAACTATGGTGAAGCCTACCCTTCACTTGCAAGCAATGAAACCTTCCAAGTTGAAGTAATTGGTGAAGTAGAACCTGTAGAAGTTACAGAAAGCTACCTAGCAGAGATTATTTCAGCTCGCATTAAACACATTTTTGAACAAATCAAACAAGAGTTGGAAAGAAGACATTTGTTGGATCTTCCAGGTGGGATTGTTCTGATTGGTGGAAATGCTATTTTACCAGGTATTGTAGAACTTGCACAGGAAGTCTTTGGCGTTGGTGTTAAACTTTACGTTCCAAATCAAGTTGGAATCCGTAACCCTGCCTTTGCTCATGTGATTAGCTTGTCTGAATTTGCTGGTCAATTGACTGAAGTGCATTTATTGGCACAACGAGCAGTTAAGGGTGAGGATACTTTGCGTCACCAACCAATTAATTTTGGTGGGATGATTCAACGCGTTACGCAAGTAGCACAACCTACCCCTATTCAACCAGTTCAAAATACTGAGGTAGAGCAATCAGCTTCTACGAACGTAGTTGCTCCCAAAGAAGATAAAGTATCTTCTCAAAATAAACCAAAAATCGCAGATCGTTTCCGTGGCTTAATCGGAAGCATGTTTGATGAATAAAAGAGGAAAAATAAACTATGACATTTTCATTTGATACAGCAGCAGCTCAAGGTGCAGTTATTAAAGTAATCGGTGTTGGTGGAGGTGGCGGTAACGCCATTAACCGCATGGTTGACGAAGGTGTTGCAGGCGTAGAATTTATCGCAGCAAACACAGATGTACAAGCTTTGAGTAGTACAAAAGCTGAGACTGTAATTCAGTTAGGCCCTAAATTGACTCGTGGTTTGGGTGCTGGCGGTCGACCTGAAGTTGGTCAAAAGGCAGCTGAAGAAAGCGAAGAAGCCTTGACTCAAGCTATTACTGGAGCAGATATGGTCTTCATTACTGCAGGTATGGGAGGTGGCTCTGGTACTGGTGCAGCTCCTGTTATTGCCCGCATTGCTAAAGATTTAGGTGCTCTTACAGTTGGTGTTGTGACACGTCCTTTCGGTTTTGAAGGAAGCAAACGTGGTCAGTATGCTGTAGAAGGAATCAATCAACTTCGTGAGCATGTGGATACTCTATTGATTATTTCAAACAACAACTTGCTTGAAATTGTTGATAAGAAAACTCCACTTCTTGAAGCTCTTAGCGAAGCAGATAACGTACTTCGCCAAGGTGTTCAAGGGATTACGGACTTGATTACAAATCCTGGTTTGATTAACCTTGACTTTGCCGATGTGAAAACAGTTATGGCAAATAAAGGGAATGCCTTAATGGGTATCGGTATCGGTAGTGGAGAAGAACGTGTGGTAGAAGCAGCTCGTAAGGCAATTTACTCACCACTTCTTGAAACAACTATTGACGGTGCCGAGGATGTCATTGTCAACGTTACTGGTGGACTTGACTTGACTTTGATTGAAGCAGAAGAAGCTTCAGAAATCGTCAACCAAGCGGCTGGTCAAGGAGTGAACATCTGGCTCGGAACATCTATCGATGAAAACATGAAAGATGAAATTCGTGTTACAGTTGTGGCAACTGGTGTTCGTCAAGATCGTGTTGAAAAAGTTGTGGGCCATGCACCAAGACAAGCTGTTCGTCATGAACAAGCAAGTCCTAGTCATGCACATAATCATAATCGTCAGTTTGATATGGCTGAAACTGCAGAAATTCCAAGTCCAGCACCTCGCCGTACAGAAACTTCTCAAACTTCAGCATTTGGTGATTGGGACTTGCGTCGTGAGACAATTGTTCGACCAACTGATTCAGTGGTATCACCAGTTGAACGTTTCGAAGCGCCATCTTTACACGATGAGGATGAATTAGACACTCCTCCATTTTTCAAAAATCGTTAAGTAAATGAATTTGAAAGAAAATACAGAACGTGTTTTTCAACAAATAAAAGATGCAAGTCAGCAGTCAGGAAGAGAAGCCAATTCTGTTTCGGTTCTTGCTGTTACAAAATATGTAGACGTACCGACAGCGGAGGCTTTGCTTCCGCTAGGTGTGCATCATATTGGTGAAAATCGTGTGGATAAATTTCTTGAGAAATATGAAGCTTTAAAAGATAGAAATATTACATGGCATTTGATTGGAACCTTGCAAAGACGCAAGGTTAAAGATGTCATTCAGTACGTTGATTATTTCCACGCTTTGGATTCATTAAAGCTAGCAGAGGAAATTCAAAAAAGAAGTGACCGAGTTGTTAAATGTTTCTTACAAGTAAATATCTCAAAGGAAGAGAGCAAACATGGTTTTTCAAAGGAAGAACTATTGGAGCTCTTGCCAGAGTTGGCCACCTTAGATAAAATCGAATATGTCGGCTTGATGACCATGGCTCCTTTTGAAGCTAGTAGTGATGAGTTGAAAGAAATTTTTAAAGCTACGCAGGATTTGCAACTAGAAATTAGAGAAAAACAAATTCCCAATATGCCAATGACGGACTTGAGTATGGGTATGAGTCGTGACTACAAGGAAGCGATTGAATTTGGCTCAACATTTGTCAGAATTGGTACAGCATTTTTTAAATAGGAAAGAAATATGTCTTTAAAAGATAGATTTGATAAATTTATAGATTATTTTACAGAAGATGGAGAAGATGTTGGTACTGCATATCAGCCTAAAGCTGAAGAGCCGATTGTGACTCCAGTCCCTTCTGTTCAAGAGTTGCCTCAACAAGCTGGTAGCACGCCATCTAAAGATAAAAACATCACTCGTCTTCATGCCCGTCAACAAGAGTTGGCTATGCAAAGTCAACGTTCTACTGATAAGGTGACAATTGATGTTCGTTATCCACGTAAATACGAAGATGCCACAGATATTGTTGATTTATTAGCTGGTAACGAAAGTATTTTGATTGATTTCCAATATATGACAGAAGTTCAAGCACGTCGTTGTTTGGACTATCTGGATGGGGCGCGCCACGTTTTAGCTGGTAACATGAAAAAGGTAGCATCTACTATGTACCTGCTGACACCAGTTGATGTTGTCGTCAATATTGAAGACATCAAAATTCCAGATGAATCACAAAATGGTGAATTTGGCTTTGATATGAAACGTACGAGAGTGAGATAATGATCTTTCTCATTCGTTTTGTTCAAAATGCAGTGGATATCTATTCACTGATTTTAATCATTTTTGCTCTGATGTCTTGGTTTCCCAATGCTTATGAATCACGTCTTGGACGCTTGATTATTAGTTTAGTGAAACCGATAGTAGCTCCCTTGCAACGTTTACCCCTCCAGATTGCAGGTCTTGACTTGTCTGTCTGGATTGCGGTATTACTAGTTCACTTCCTAGGGGAGCAGTTGATTCGACTTTTAGTAATCTTTCTATGAACAAGATGATTTATCAACACTTTTCTAAGAATGATTCGTCTTTTATTGATAAGGGAGTAGAATGGATAAAAAAGGTAGAAGATTCTTATTCTCCTTTTTTAACACCCTTTGTAAATCCCCATCAAGAAAAGATTTTAAAGGTGCTAGCATCAACCAACGGCATCTCCTACATGAGCAGTCGGCAGTTTCTTGAAACTGAATATGTACGGGTACTCCTGTATCCTGATTATTTTGAGCCGGAATTCTCTGATTTTGAACTATCCTTGCAAGAAATAGTCTATCCTAATAAGTTTGAACGCCTAACACATGCAAAAATATTAGGGACTGTTTTAAATCAGCTGGGAATTGATAGGAAGCTATTTGGTGATATCTTAGTCAATGAAGAGAGAGCACAGATTATTATTAATCGACAGTTTACTCTCCTTTTTCAAGACGGCATTACGAAAATTGCTCGTCTACCGGTTCGTCTAGAAGAACGGGATTTTACTGAGAAGATTGATACAGTGGAGGACTACCAAGAATTAGATATTTGTATCGCTAGTTCTAGGTTAGATGTTTTTCTAGCTGGAGTCTTCAAGCTCTCTAGAAATCAGGCAAATCAGTTAATTGAAAAGCAGGCAGTCCAAGTTAATTACCATTTAGTTGAAAAATCAGACTATGCAGTTCAAGTTGGTGATTTGATTAGTGTAAGGAAATTTGGTCGATTGAAACTCGTTAGGGATAATGGGCAAACAAAAAAAGATAAAAAGAAATTAACGGTCCAATTGTTATTAAGTAAGTGAGGAAAATTATGCCAATTACATCGTTAGAAATCAAAGATAAAACCTTTAGCACACGCTTTAGAGGGTTTGATCAAGAAGAAGTAGATGAATTTTTAGATATTGTAGTTCGTGATTATGAAGATTTGGTTCGCTCTAATCATGATAAGGATTTACATATTAAGAGTTTGGAAGAGCGTTTGTCTTACTTTGATGAGATGAAAGATTCATTGAGCCAGTCTGTATTGATTGCACAAGATACAGCTGAGCGAGTAAAACAAGCTGCAACTGAACGTTCAAACAATATCATTCACCAAGCAGAGCAGGATGCACAACGTTTGTTGGAAGAAGCCAAGTACAAAGCAAATGAAATTCTTCGTCAAGCAACTGACAATGCTAAGAAAGTTGCTGTTGAAACAGAAGAATTGAAGAACAAGAGTCGTGTCTTCCATCAACGTCTTAAATCTACAATTGAGAGCCAGTTAGCAATTGTTGAATCTTCAGATTGGGAAGATATTCTTCGCCCAACAGCGACTTATCTTCAGACAAGTGATGAGGCCTTCAAAGAAGTGGTCAGCGAAGTCTTAGGTGACTCTGTCTTACAACAACATCCAGAGGAAGAACCAATTGATATTACTCGCCAGTTTTCTCCCGAGGAAATGGCTGAGTTGCAAGCGCGTATCGAAGCGGCTAATAAGGAACTTGCAGAAGCCGAAGCAAGAGCTGAGCAGGAACAAGTGGTTTCACCAGCTCCGGTTGTTGAAGAAAGTCCAGCTCATCCAGTTGGTCCAATGTATGAAGAGCCAGAAGTAGCTCCAAGCCATTATTCAGGACCAACACCAGCTACTGAAGCTGTAAGCTCAGAACCAGGTTTTGCGGCACCGCAAGAATCTGTTACAATTTTATAAGAAATAATCTGAGAACAATATCTTATCCTTATATTTCCAGCGAGCAGGAGATGGTGTGAGTCCTGCATTCCCTAATGATAAGATTATCCTCTCAAAAACTCAAGTCTGAATGAAGTAAGATTTGACGTTCCCCACGTTACGGGATAAGAGGGAGAAAGACTAAATCTTTTTCCGAATAAAGGTGGTACCACGATTTTCGTCCTTTTTGGCAGTCGTGGTTTTTAATTTGTTATTATTTATAAAGGAGATACCATGAAACTCAAAGATACCCTTAACCTTGGGAAAACAGCTTTCCCAATGCGTGCAGGCCTTCCTACCAAAGAGCCAGTTTGGCAAAAGGAATGGGAAGATGCAAAACTTTACCAACGTCGTCAAGAATTGAACCAAGGAAAACCTCATTTCACCTTGCATGATGGCCCTCCATACGCTAACGGAAATATCCACGTTGGACACGCTATGAACAAGATTTCAAAAGATATCATTGTTCGTTCTAAGTCTATGTCAGGATTTTATGCTCCTTATATTCCAGGTTGGGATACACATGGTCTGCCAATCGAGCAAGTTTTGGCAAAACAAGGTGTCAAACGTAAAGAAATGGACTTGGTTGAGTACTTGAAACTTTGCCGTGAATATGCTCTTTCTCAAGTAGATAAACAACGCGAAGACTTCAAACGTTTGGGTGTTTCTGGTGACTGGGAAAATCCATATGTGACTTTGACTCCTGACTATGAAGCAGCTCAAATCCGTGTATTTGGTGAGATGGCTAATAAAGGTTACATCTACCGTGGTGCTAAACCAGTTTACTGGTCTTGGTCATCTGAGTCGGCTCTTGCTGAAGCGGAGATTGAATACCATGATTTGGTTTCAACTTCCCTTTACTATGCCAACAAGGTAAAAAATGGTAAAGGTGTTCTAGATACAGATACTTATATCGTAGTCTGGACAACAACTCCATTTACCATCACAGCTTCTCGTGGTTTGACTGTTGGTGCAGATATTGATTACGTTTTGGTTCAACCTGCTGGTGAAACTCGTAAGTTTGTGGTTGCTGCAGAATTATTGACTAGCTTGTCTGAGAAATTTGGCTGGGCTGATGTTCAAGTTTTGGCAACTTATTGTGGTCAAGAATTGAATCATATCGTAACAGAACACCCATGGGATACAGCTGTAGATGAATTGGTTATCCTTGGTGACCACGTTACGACTGATTCTGGTACAGGTATCGTCCACACAGCCCCTGGTTTTGGTGAGGACGACTACAATGTTGGTATTGCTAATGGTCTTGAAGTCGCAGTGACTGTTGACGAACGTGGTATCATGATGAAGAATGCTGGTCCTGAGTTTGAAGGTCAATTCTATGATAAGGTTGTCCCAACTGTTATTGAAAAACTTGGTAACCTCCTTCTTGCCCAAGAAGAAATCTCTCACTCCTACCCATTTGACTGGCGTACTAAGAAACCAATCATCTGGCGTGCAGTACCACAATGGTTTGCCTCAGTTTCTAAATTCCGCCAAGAAATCTTGGATGAAATTGAAAAAGTGAAATTCCACTCAGAATGGGGTAAAGTCCGTCTTTACAATATGATTCGTGACCGTGGCGACTGGGTTATCTCTCGTCAACGTGCTTGGGGTGTTCCACTTCCTATCTTCTACGCTGAAGACGGTACAGCGATCATGACTGCTGAAACTATTGAACACGTGGCTCAACTCTTTGAGGAACATGGTTCAAGCATTTGGTGGGAACGTGATGCTAAGGACCTCTTGCCAGAAGGATTTACTCATCCAGGTTCACCAAATGGTGAGTTCAAAAAAGAAACAGATATCATGGACGTTTGGTTTGACTCAGGTTCATCATGGAATGGAGTTGTAGTAAACCGTCCTGAGTTGACTTACCCAGCAGACCTTTACCTAGAAGGTTCTGACCAATACCGCGGTTGGTTCAACTCATCACTCATCACATCTGTTGCCAACCATGGTGTAGCACCTTACAAACAAATTCTGTCACAAGGATTTGCCCTTGATGGTAAAGGTGAGAAGATGTCTAAATCTCTTGGAAATACCATTGCTCCAAGTGATGTTGAAAAACAATTTGGTGCTGAAATCTTGCGTCTTTGGGTAACAAGTGTTGACTCAAGCAATGACGTGCGTATTTCTATGGATATCTTGAGCCAAGTCTCTGAAACTTACCGTAAGATTCGTAACACTCTTCGTTTCTTGATTGCCAATACTTCTGACTATAACCCAGCTCAAGATTCAGTAGCTTATGAAGAACTACGTTCAGTTGATAAGTACATGACGATTCGCTTTAACCAGCTTGTGAAAACGATTCGTGATGCTTATGCAAACTTTGAATTCTTGACAATCTACAAGGCCTTGGTGAACTTTATCAACGTTGACTTGTCAGCCTTCTACCTTGATTTTGCTAAAGATGTTGTTTACATCGAAGGTGCCAAATCACTGGAACGCCGTCAAATGCAGACTGTCTTCTATGACATTCTTGTGAAAATCACCAAACTCTTGACACCAATCCTTCCTCACACTGCGGAAGAAATCTGGTCATACCTTGAGTTTGAAGCCGAAGACTTTGTTCAATTGTCAGAATTGCCAGAAGCAGAGACATTTGCTAACCAAGAAGAAATCTTGGATACATGGGCAGCCTTTATGGACTTCCGTGGACAAGCTCAAAAAGCCTTGGAAGAAGCCCGTAATGCTAAAGTTATTGGTAAATCGCTTGAAGCACACTTGACAGTTTATCCAAACGAAGTTGTGAAAACTCTACTCGAAGCAGTGAACAGCAATGTGGCTCAACTTTTGATTGTGTCTGAATTGACCATCGCAGAAGGACCAGCTCCAGAAGCTGCCGTTAGCTTCGAAGATGTAGCCTTTACAGTTGAACGCGCTGCAGGTGAAGTATGTGACCGTTGCCGTCGTATCGACCCAACAACAGCAGAACGCAGCTACCACGCAGTTATCTGTGACCACTGTGCAAGCATCGTAGAAGAAAACTTTGCAGACGCAGTCGCGGAAGGATTTGAAGAGAAATAAGGTTATTGTATGATACTAAGAAGGAAAAGGATTGCCAAACAGTCCTTTCCTTTTTGGTTTTGACTAGCTTTTTTGTGAAAAATTGTGTAAAATAGAATAGATAAACGAGGGGAAACCTCGGAAAATTTAAAGGAGAATCCATCTAATGGTAAAATTGGTTTTTGCTCGCCACGGTGAGTCTGAATGGAACAAAGCTAACCTTTTCACTGGTTGGGCTGATGTTGATTTGTCTGAAAAAGGTACACAACAAGCGATTGACGCTGGTAAATTGATCAAAGAAGCTGGTATCGAATTTGACCAAGCTTATACTTCAGTATTGAAACGTGCGATCAAAACAACTAACTTGGCTCTTGAAGCTTCCGACCAATTGTGGGTTCCAGTTGAAAAATCATGGCGTTTGAACGAACGTCACTACGGTGGTTTGACTGGTAAAAACAAAGCTGAAGCTGCTGAACAATTTGGTGATGAGCAAGTTCACATCTGGCGTCGTTCATACGATGTATTGCCTCCAAACATGGACCGTGATGATGAGCACTCAGCTCACACAGACCGTCGTTACGCTTCACTTGATGATTCAGTTATTCCAGATGCTGAAAACTTGAAAGTGACTTTGGAACGTGCCCTTCCATTCTGGGAAGATAAAATCGCTCCAGCTCTTAAAGATGGTAAAAACGTATTCGTAGGAGCTCACGGTAACTCAATCCGTGCCCTTGTAAAACACATTAAAGGTTTGTCAGATGACGAAATCATGGATGTGGAAATCCCTAACTTCCCACCATTGGTATTCGAATTCGACGAAAAATTGAACGTAGTTTCTGAATACTACCTTGGAAAATAAAAAATTGTAAGTCTAGAATTGATTTCTAGGCTTTTTATGTTAGTATGGTAGTATGATAAGGAATAAAAAACAAGATTATGTATTGGTCTACAAGCAACCAGCGTCAACAACATATAAGGGCTGGGAAGAAGAGGCCTTACCGATAGGCAATGGTTCTCTAGGGGCTAAAGTCTTTGGGCTTATAGGGGCTGAGCGGATTCAATTCAATGAAAAAAGTCTCTGGTCTGGTGGTCCACTTCCTGATAGTTCAGATTATCAGGGTGGAAATCTTCAGGATCAGTATGTTTTTTTAGGTAAGATTCGGCAGGCTTTGGAAAAGAGAGATTACAATCGGGCTAAGGAACTGGCTGAACAGCACCTGGTCGGGCCCAAAACGAATCAATATGGGACCTATCTCTCCTTTGGGGATATTTATATTGAGTTTAGTAATCAAGGCAAGACTTTGTCTCAGGTGACAGATTACCAGAGACAGCTTAATATCAGCAAGGCGCTTGCGACGACTTCTTATGTCTATAAGGGAACGAAATTTGAACGTGAAGCTTTTGCGAGTTTTCCAGATGATCTCTTGATTCAGCGCTTTACTAAGGAAGGGGCGGAAACTCTAGATTTTACTATGGAACTGTCCTTGACCTGTGATTTGGCTTCTGATGGAAAGTATGAGCAGGAAAAATCTGATTACAAGGAGTGTAAGTTGGATTTTACTGATTCTCATATCTTGATGAAGGGAAGAGTTAAGGATAATGATCTGCGGTTTGCTAGTTATCTAGCTTGGGAAACGGATGGAGATATTAGAGTTTGGTCAGATAAGGTTCAGATATCAGGAGCCAGTTATGCCAATCTCTTCTTGGCGGCTAAGACAGATTTTGCCCAAAATCCTGCTAGCAATTATCGTAAGAAAATAGATTTAGAGCAGCAAGTAAAGGACTTGGTGGACACAGCTAAAGAAAAGGGCTATGCCCAATTGAAATCAAGACATATTGAGGACTACCAAGCCTTATTCCAGCGTGTTCAATTGGATTTGGGGTATGATGTTGACACATCCACTACAGATGATTTGCTAAAAAATTATAAGCCACAAGAGGGGCAGGCTTTGGAGGAACTGTTCTTCCAGTATGGGAGGTATTTATTGATTAGTTCTTCCAGAGATTGCCCAGATGCTCTACCAGCTAACCTACAGGGAGTCTGGAATGCGGTCGACAATCCTCCTTGGAATTCGGACTATCACCTGAATATCAACTTGCAGATGAATTATTGGCCAGCCTATGTGACTAACCTCTTAGAAACGGCCTTTCCGGTCATCAACTATATCGATGATTTGCGTGTCTATGGTCGCATAGCGGCTGCAAGGTATGCAGGAATCGTTTCTCAGAAAGGGGAAGAGAATGGTTGGTTGGTCCATACTCAAGCGACTCCTTTTGGCTGGACGGCACCTGGTTGGGATTACTATTGGGGCTGGTCGCCAGCTGCCAATGCGTGGATGATGCAAACGGTCTATGAAGCCTATACATTTTATAGGGACCAAGACTATCTCAGGGAGAAAATTTATCCCATGTTGAGGGAAACGGTTCGTTTTTGGAATACCTTTTTACATGAGGATAAGGAGGCCCAGCGTTGGGTATCTTCTCCATCTTATTCGCCAGAACATGGGCCGATTTCGATTGGCAATACCTATGACCAATCTCTGATTTGGCAATTATTCCATGATTTTATTCAGGCTGCTCAAAAATTGAGGCTGGATGAAGACTTGTTGACGGAAGTCAAAGAAAAGTATGATTTATTAAATCCTCTTCAAATTACTCAATCTGGTCGAATCAGGGAGTGGTATGAGGAGGAAGAGCAGTATTTTCAAAATGAGAAAGTGGAAGCTCAACATCGGCATGCTTCCCATCTGGTGGGACTTTATCCTGGAACTCTCTTTAGTCATAAGGGGCAAGAGTATCTTGATGCGGCGCGTGCTAGCCTCAATGATCGTGGAGATGGGGGAACAGGCTGGTCCAAGGCTAATAAGATCAATCTCTGGGCGCGTTTGGGAGATGGCAATCGAACCCATAAATTATTAGCAGAGCAGTTAAAGACATCCACCTTGCCCAATCTTTGGTGTAGCCACCCTCCTTTTCAGATAGATGGTAATTTTGGTGCTACTAGTGGCATGGCAGAAATGTTGCTTCAGTCTCATACAGCTTATCTGGTGCCCCTAGCTGCCCTACCTGATGCATGGTCATCAGGTTCCGTTTCAGGCTTAATGGCACGTGGACATTTTGAAGTTAGTATGCGCTGGGAGGATAAAAAACTCTTACAGATGACCATTTTATCAAGAAGTGGAGGAGATTTGCGAGTTTCTTATCCAGGTATTGAAAAAAGTGTGATTGAAGTCAATCAAGAAAAAGCAGAAGTGAAATGCATGGGGAAAGATTGTATTTCAGTGGAGACTGCAGAAGGCGATATGGTTCAATTCTATTTTTAAGAAGAGGATAGAAGGCAGTGGTTTGAGACTGACTTTTTTGAAGGATTTGAGAATGTAAGCAGTTTCCAACTAGTTGAAAAAGCGTTATAATGGTAGTAGGAAGTAAATTGTTTGAGAGAGGGTGGCTCTGATGGCTTATATTGAGATGAAACACTGTTACAAGCGTTATCAGGTTGGGGACACGGAAATTGTGGCCAATCGTGATGTGAATTTTGAGATTGAAAAGGGAGAATTGGTTATTATTCTAGGTGCGTCAGGTGCTGGTAAGTCAACAGTTCTTAACCTTCTTGGGGGAATGGATACCAATGACGAGGGGGAAATCTGGATTGATGGTGTCAATATTGCAGACTATAGTTCCCACCAGCGGACCAATTACCGTAGAAATGATGTGGGGTTTGTTTTTCAGTTTTATAATCTAGTTTCCAATCTGACAGCTAAGGAAAATGTGGAACTGGCCTCAGAAATTGTGATGGATGCCTTGGATCCTGAGCAGGTTTTGACAGATGTAGGTCTAGCTCATCGTCTTAATAACTTTCCAGCCCAGCTTTCTGGAGGGGAGCAACAGCGAGTCTCCATTGCACGCGCAGTAGCCAAAAATCCTAAAATTCTCCTTTGTGATGAACCAACAGGTGCCTTGGATTATCAGACGGGCAAGCAAGTCTTGAAGATTCTCCAAGATATGTCTCGTCAAAAGGGAACGACGGTGATCATCGTGACTCATAATGGAGCTTTGGCGCCCATTGCTGATCGTGTGATTCATATGCACGATGCCGGTGTCAAGGATGTGGTGATCAACCAGCATCCTCAGGATATTGACAGTTTGGAGTACTAGCATGATCAAGCGAAAAACTTATTGGAAGGACTTAATTCAGTCCTTCACAGGCTCCAAGGGGCGTTTTTTATCCATCTTGACCTTGATGATGTTGGGGTCTTTAGCCTTAGTCGGTCTCAAAGTGACTAGTCCCAATATGGAGGCGACCGCAAATGCTTATTTAACAACTGCTAAAACCTTGGATTTGGCAGTCATGTCTAACTATGGTTTGGATCAAGCAGATCAAGAAGAACTAGAACAGACTCAGGGCGCAGAGGTTGAATTTGGCTACTTGACAGATGTGGCTATGGATAATGGCCAGGATGCTATTCGGCTGTACTCCAAACCAGAGCGAATTTCAACCTTTCAGCTAAGAGAGGGACGACTTCCTCAGTCAGACAAGGAAATCGCTTTGGCCACTCATTTGCAAGGCCAATACAGCATGGGACAGGAGATTAGTTTTAAAGAAAAAGAGGAGGGTCATTCCTCTTTAAAAGACCATACTTATACCATTACTGGTTTTGTGGATTCGGCTGAAATCCTCTCCCAGCGAGATATGGGCTACGCAGGAAGTGGAAGTGGGACTCTGACAGCCTATGGAGTGATTTTACCTAGTCAGTTTGATCAGAAAGTCTACAATATAGCTCGTTTGAAATATCAAGATTTGTCAGGATTAAATGCTTTTTCAGCAGCTTATGAAGAGAAATCCAAGCAACATCAGGAAGAACTTGAACAAGTTCTATCTGATAATGGCAAGGCACGTCTACAAGTCTTGAGAAAAGAAGGACAAGAGTCTCTAAACAAAGGCAAAGAAACCCTTGATAAGGCTGAGACTAATTTGCAGGAAGGCAAGCGTCGTTTAGCAGTTGCTCAAGCTCGTTTACAGGCTCAGGAAAGTCAACTAGCCTTGCTTCCTCAAGCCCAGAGAGAGCAAGCTAGTTCTCAACTTACCCAAGCTAAGCAGGAATTGGGCAAGGAAGAGGACAAACTAAAGCAGGCTGAACAGAATCTAGCTCAAGAAAAGGAAAAATTAGAAAAACATCAGCAAGTATTGGATGATTTGGCTGAGCCCAAGTATCAAGTCTATAATCGTCAGACCATGCCTGGCGGTCAGGGCTACCTCATGTACAGCAATGCTTCAGCCAGTATTCGGGCAGTGGGCAATATCTTTCCTGTAGTGCTTTATGCCGTAGCAGCTATGGTGACCTTTACAACCATGACTCGTTTTGTGGATGAAGAGCGAACACATGCAGGTATTTTTAAGGCCTTGGGTTATCGTAGCAAGGATATTATTGCCAAGTTTCTCCTCTACGGTCTAGTAGCTGGAACTGTCGGAACAGCTCTAGGTAGCATACTTGGACATTATTTACTAGCCGGTGTGATTTCAAGTGTCATTACAAAAAGCATGGTGATGGGAGAAACCCAGATTCAGTTCTATTGGACCTATAGCTTACTGGCTCTTGTCTTGAGTTGGTTGGCGAGTGTGTTACCAGCCTACTTGGTAGCTCGTAGAGAACTTCATGACGAAGCAGCCCAGCTTTTACTGCCTAAACCTCCTGTTAAAGGAGCTAAAATCTTAATGGAGCGTCTCAGTTTTATCTGGCGCCGTCTCAGTTTTACTCATAAGGTAACAGCTCGCAATATCTTCCGTTATAAGCAGCGGATGTTGATGACGATCTTTGGTGTGGCAGGTTCTGTAGCTCTGCTTTTTGCAGGTTTGGGAATCCAATCTTCCGTAGCAGGAGTTCCGTCTAAACAGTTTCAACAAATCCAACAGTATCAGATGATTATTTCTGAAAATCCTAGTGCGACCAATCAGGACAAGGTAAATCTAGAAGAAGTGTTGAAAGGGCAGGACATCAAAGCCTATCAGAAAATTTATTCTAAGACGCTAGACAAGGATTTCAAAGGTAAGGCTGGTCTTCAAACCATTACTATTATGATGACAGATAAGGAGGATTTGACTCCCTTTATCCATCTGCAAGACCATCAGCAAGAGTTGACATTAAAAGATGGAGTTGTCATCACAGCTAAACTAGCCCAGTTGGCAGGTGTCAAGGTTGGACAGACTCTAGAAATTGAAGGTAAGAAGCTAAAGGTCGCTGCCATTGCTGAGAACTACGTTGGTCACTTTATTTATATGAGTCAGGCTAGCTATGAGCAAATTTACGGCCAGCTACCCCAAGCCAACACTTATCTGGTCTCGCTAAGGGATACCAGTGCTCCTAGTATCGAAAGACAGGCCGGCTTACTTATGAATCAATCTGCGGTGTCCAGCGTTGTCCAAAATGCTTCAGCCATTCGACTCTTCGACTCCGTCGCCAGCTCACTCAATCAGACTATGACTATCTTGGTCATCGTATCGGTTCTGTTGGCTATTGTTATCCTCTACAATCTAACCAATATCAACGTAGCTGAGAGAATCCGTGAACTCTCCACTATCAAGGTTCTCGGTTTTCATAATAATGAAGTCACTCTCTACATTTACCGTGAGACGATTGTGCTGTCCCTTGTGGGAATCGTACTTGGTCTGGTCTCAGGTTTCTATTTACACCAATTTTTGATTCAAATGATTTCTCCTGCGACCATTCTCTTTTATCCGCAGGTAGGCTGGGAAGTCTATGTAATCCCAGTGGCAGCAGTAAGTATCATTTTGACCTTGCTTGGTTTCTTTGTCAATTATCATCTGAGAAAGGTTGATATGCTTGAAGCTCTGAAATCTGTAGAGTAAGGTAGTTGTTTTTCAGCCGATTGAACTTGTATTTGTATTTATCAGTAAACAAAAATCCTCCGTTTCAAAGAGCAAGGAACTCTTTGTGACAGAGGATTTTTTCTATAGGGCCTTAGCAGCTGCAATTGCGGCTTCGAAGTTTGGTTCAGAGTTGATATTGTCCACGTATTCAACGTAGCGAATCGTATTGTCGGTATCAAGGACAAAGACTGCGCGTGCCAATAGGTGCCACTCATTGATTAAGAGGGCATAATCACGTCCAAAGGAATGGTCGAAATAGTCTGAAAGCATGATGGCATTTTCAATACCTTCAGCACCACACCAACGTTTTTGGGCAAAGGGTAGGTCCATGGAAACAGTCAAGACGACCGTGTTGTCCAGTCCAGCCAGTTCTTCATTAAAGCGACGCGTTTGAGTTGAGCAGATACCTGTATCGATAGAAGGCACGACACTCAAGACTTTTTTCTTGCCATCAAAATCAGCCAGAGATTTTTTAGAAAGGTCTGTTGTAGTGAGAGAAAAATCGAGCGCCTTGTCGCCGACTTGTAGTTGTTTACCTGTAAAGCTCACAGGATTTCCGAGAAAAGTTACCATAGGATACTCCAATCTTTTTTCTTCCATTTTAGCTGAAACAGTCGGAATTTTCCAATGATTTGACCGGAAATATGGGCATAGAAAAAAACGCCAGCTCATGTGAGAATGACGTTTTTCAGAGGCTTATACTCAATGAAAATCAAAGAGCAAACTAGGAAGCTAGCCACAGGCTGTACTTGAGTACGGCAAGGCGACGCTGACGTGGTTTGAATTTGATTTTCATTGAGTATTATTTTGCCAATCCTTCAGCAATCTTATCAAGGTTGTATTTCATCATGTTGTAGTAGCTGTCGCCTTCTTTACCTTGTTCTGCGATAGAGTCAGTAAAGATTTGTGCGTAGATTGGGATGTTTGTGTCTTGAGAAACAGTTTTCATTGGACGGTCATCCACACTTGATTCTACAAAGAGGGAAGGAGTTTTTGTTTGGCGAAGTTTTTCAACCAAGGTCTTGATTTGGTCAGGAGTTCCTTCTTCTTCAGTATTGATTTCCCAAATATAGGCACTTGGGACACCGTAGGCTTTAGAGAAGTATTTGAAGCATCCTTCGCTGGTTACGATGAGTTTTTTCTCAGCAGGAATGTTGTTAAATTTCTCTTTAGCTTCCTTGTCAAGTTTGTCTAGCTTATCAGTATATTCTTTGAGATTTTTTTCGTAGAATTCCTTGTTGCTAGGGTCTTTAGCGCTCAATTGTTTTGCGATATTTTTAGCAAAGATCATACCGTTTTCAAGGTTAAGCCAAGCGTGTGGGTCTTCTTTGCCTTTTTCGTTTTGACCTTCAAGGTAGATAACATCAACGCCTTCGCTGACTGCAAAGTAGTCTTTGTTTTCAGTTTTCTTGGCATTTTCTACCAATTTTGTAAACCAAGCATTGCCACCTGTTTCAAGGTTGATACCGTTATAGAAAATGAGGTCAGCCTCAGAAGTTTTCTTAACGTCTTCAGGAAGTGGTTCGTATTCGTGTGGGTCTTGACCAACAGGAACGATACTGTGAAGATCAATCTTGTCACCAGCAATATTTTTAGTAATATCAGCGATGATTGAGTTTGTAGCAACAACTTTTAGTTTTTGACCAGAAGCTGCATCTTTTTTTCCACTAGCACATGCTACAAGAGCGATGACGGAAAGAAAGAGAACGAGTAATGTACCTAATTTTTTCATTAGATCCTCCAATTTATTGGGGTTTTGCCCCTTATTTTAACAAATGTTTATTTTTCAGTTTCAAATATCGTTGTTTTGGAGCGATAAAGAAGCTAATGAGAAAGAAACTAGCAGCTGTGAGCACGATACTAGAACCTGCCGCAACGTTAAAGCTATAACCGATAAAGAGTCCCAAAACTGAAGCTATCGCTCCAAAGGTTGAGGAAAGGAAAATCATGCTTTTCAGGCTATTAGCATAAAGATAAGCAGTTGCAGCTGGGGTAATCAGCATGGCTACAATCAGGATAGTTCCGACACTTTGCATGGCTGTCACAGACACGAGAGTCAAGAGTACCATGAGAAGGTAGTGATAGAAATTGACAGGCATTCCCATGGCTTTAGCCAAGAGTTCATCAAAGGAAGTTATCAAGAGTTGCTTGAAGAAAATCCAGATTAACAAGAGAATGACTGCCCCAACACCCATAGTAATAAACATATCCGTATCTTGGACGGCTAGGATATTACCAAAAAGGATATGGAAAAGGTCAGTTGAACTTTTAGCGACACTAATCAAGATGATACCGAGGGCTAAGAAAGAAGAAAAGGTAATGCCGATGGCGGTATCGCTTTTGATAATCGAGTTCCCCTTGATGTAGGTAATGATGATAGCAGCTAGCAATCCAAAGACAATGGCTCCGATAAAGAAGTCAACGCCCAAGATGAAGGAGAGGGCTACACCTGGCAAGACAGCATGTGAAATGGCATCTCCCATGAGTGACATCCCGCGTAGAATGATGAAACATCCTACAGCTCCAGCTACGACCCCGACGACAATGGCTGTTATCAAGGCATTTTGTAAGAAATGGAATTTTTGCAATCCATCGATAAATTCTGCAATCATAGGTCACCTCCATTGAAAAAGAGTCGATTACCGTAAGCTTCTTTGAGATTGGCTTCGGTAAAGGTTTCTTTGGTTGGACCAAAGGCAATCACTTCTCGATTGACAAGCAAGACTTGATCGAAGTAGTGGGGAACCTTGCTGAGGTCGTGGTGGACGATGAGAACCGTCTTCCCAGCTTTTTTCAGATCTCTCAGCGTATTCATGATGATTTCCTCACTGACAGAGTCAATCCCAACAAAGGGTTCATCCAAGAGGATATAGTCGGCTTCCTGTACCAAACATCTGGCAATCAAGACCCGCTGGAATTGACCTCCAGACAGTTGACTGATTTGCCGTTCAGCATAGTCAGCTAGACCGACGATTTCAAGGGCTTCTTGCACTTTCTTCCAATGTTTAGCCTTTAAACTTCGAAAGAGAGGGATAGAGGGAAAGAGTCCTAACGAGACACATTCCTTGACCTTGATGGGAAAGTTGTAGTCGATATTGATTTTTTGTTCGACATAGGCGATTCGATGTAAGGATTTTTTAACTTCCTTGTCATCGAGAAATGCCTGACCTTGATGTGGGATAATTCCCAGCATCCCTTTTAATAATGTTGATTTTCCAGCACCGTTTGGACCAATGATACCGGTAATTGTTGGTCCTTGGAGCACTAGTGAAATATCCTTAAGTGCCAATGTTTCTTTGTAGGAGACACTGAGGTTTTCGATACGTATCATAGACTTGTATTCCTCCTGTCTCTTAATATACATTAAAAAAAAAATTAAGTCAAGTTAATTTTTGAAAAAATTAAAATAATAACTGAAAAATGATGGAAAAGGAAAGTTCATTTTTAATTGCATTCCCAAGCAATTTTTGTTAAGCTAGCAATAACTTAAAAAAAATGAAAGCGAGAACAAGATGACACGTTATCAAGACGATTTTTATGATGCTATCAATGGAGAATGGCAGAAGACGGCTGAAATCCCAGCAGATAAGTCTCAAACGGGAGGTTTTGTTGATTTAGACCAGGAAATTGAAGACTTGATGTTGGCGACAACAGACAAGTGGTTGGCAGGAGAAGAAGTGCCTGAGGATGCTATCTTGGCAAACTTTGTTAAATACCACCGCCTAGTACGTGATTTTGACAAGAGAGAAGCTGACGGTATCACACCTGTTTTGCCTCTTCTTAAAGAGTTCCAAGAATTGGAGACTTTTGCGGATTTCACAGCTAGACTAGCAGAGTTTGAACTTGCAGGAAAACCAAACTTCCTTCCTTTTGGTGTATCACCAGACTTTATGGATGCTAGAATCAATGTTCTATGGGCTAGTGCTCCAAGCACAATCCTGCCAGATACGACCTACTATGCAGAAGACCATCCTCAGCGCGAAGAGCTCTTGACTCTTTGGAAAGAAAGCAGCTCAAATCTCCTCAAGAAATATGATTTCTCTGATGAAGAAATTGAAGATTTGCTAGAAAAAAGACTAGAATTGGACCGTCGAGTTGCGGCAGTGGTGCTCTCTAATGAAGAAAGTTCAGAGTATGCTAAACTTTACCATCCATATGCTTACGAAGATTTCAAGAAATTTGCGCCTGCTCTACCTTTGGATGACTTCTTCAAAGCCGTTCTTGGACAAGTACCAGACAAGGTTATTGTAGACGAGGAACGCTTCTGGCAAGCAGCAGACCAATTCTATAGTGAAGAAGCTTGGCCTCTCCTCAAGGCAACCTTAATTTTAAGTGTTGTGAATCTCTCAACCAGCTATTTAACAGAAGAAATCCGTGTCTTGTCAGGTGCCTATAGCCGTGCGCTTTCAGGAGTTCCAGAAGCCAAAGACAAGGTCAAGGCAGCCTACCAGCTAGCACAAGGTCCTTTCAAACAAGCCTTGGGTCTCTGGTATGCCCATGAAAAATTCTCTCCAGAGGCCAAGGCAGATGTAGAGAAAAAAGTGGCAACTATGATTGATGTCTATAAGGAACGTTTGGCTAAAAATGACTGGCTGACTCCAGAAACTCGTGACAAGGCCATCGTTAAACTCAATGTTATCAAACCTTATATCGGTTATCCAGAAGAATTGCCAGAACGCTACAAGGACAAGGTAGTGGATGAAAATGCTAGTCTTTTTGAAAATGCTCTGGCTTTTGCGCGTGTGGAAATCAAACACAGTTGGAGCAAGTGGAACCAGCCTGTAGACTACAAGGAGTGGGGCATGCCTGCTCATATGGTCAATGCCTACTACAATCCACAGAAGAACCTGATTGTCTTCCCAGCAGCTATTTTACAAGCACCTTTCTATGACTTGCATCAGTCATCTTCTGCTAACTACGGTGGTATTGGGGCAGTTATTGCCCATGAAATTTCCCACGCCTTTGATACCAACGGAGCTTCCTTTGATGAAAATGGTAGCCTTAAGGATTGGTGGACAGAGAGTGACTATGCTGCCTTCAAGGAGAAAACACAAAAAGTCATTGACCAATTTGATGGACAAGATTCTTATGGAGCAACCATCAATGGTAAATTGACTGTATCAGAAAACGTAGCTGACTTAGGAGGAATCGCTGCAGCGCTTGAAGCAGCTAAGAGAGAACCAGACTTCTCAGCAGAAGAATTCTTCTACAACTTCGGTCGCATCTGGCGCATGAAAGGTCGTCCAGAATTTATGAAACTTTTGGCTAGCGTCGATGTGCACGCACCAGCCAAACTCCGTGTCAATGTACAAGTACCAAACTTCGATGATTTCTTTACAACCTATGATGTCAAAGAAGGAGACGGTATGTGGCGTTCACCAGAAGACCGCGTGATTATTTGGTAAGGCAAAAAATCTAGTCATCAGAAAAAAGGCATCCAATCAGGTGTGAAAACCTTGACTGGATGCCTTTTGTAATAGAAAGATTTGCTGGATAGTTTACTTGAATTGTGCTATTGATTGTCATCATTTTACTAGAAAAAAGGATTGAAAGTTTTTTCGTGAGCAATAGTAGTAGCTGGACCATGTCCTGGATAGACATCATAGTTTGGTAGGGTGAAGAGTTGGGTCTGGATACTGTGAAGTAGTTGTTCCATACTGCCAGTTGGAAGGTCGGTCCGTCCGATTGTTTCACGGAAAAGAGCATCACCTGTCAAGACTAGGTGAGCATCAGGAAAGACGATAGAAACACCGCCGATAGAGTGACCTGGTGTTGGCAAGACAGTGAAACGAAATTCCTCCAGTTGGTATTCTTCGTGAAAGATAAAGGTGTGTTCAGCCGGTTTTGCGACCACATCTGCCATATCATCGTGGCGAGGGAGACCAGAGAGATTATCGACAGGAGTATAGAGCCAGCTGGCTTCACTCTCTGCGATATAGACAGGAGGATTGTCAAAAGTCTCGCGAACCAAGTCCAGACTCATGATATGGTCATAATGGGCATGGGTCAAGAGAATAGCGCAGATTGGTTTGTTGATCTTCTCTATTGTCTGACGAATAGCTTCCCAATGGCTACCAGGGTCAACCACCATAAGGTGCTTTTCGCCTTCCAAATAATAGGTGTTTTCATAGGCAACAGGATTCACAGTTTTATGGATTTTCATACTAGCTCCAATCTCAAAGAATGTACTAATACTCTTCGAAAATCTCTTCAAACCGCGTCAACTTTATCTGCAACCTCAAAGCGGTGCTTTGAGCAACCTGCGGCTAGTTTCCTAGTTTGCTCTTTGATTTTCATTGAGTATAAATTAAGTATAGCACAGTTAGGAAGAATAAGCTGAAAAGGGAAATAGGTCTAGAAAGAAGAACTAGATTTAGATAAAAAATAAGCCCCGAATGAGTTCGAGGCTTAAGCTGTTTTAATTACCAGCATAATATTTTTGGATTCCCTTGATAATCCCTTCAACTAGTTTATCTTGGTAGTCACTGCTGCGGATTTTTTGGTTTTCTTCTGGATTATCCATATATCCCATCTCTAGCAAAACAGCTGGTTTAGCTGTTTCACGTAGAACAGCAAAGGTTGCTTGCAAGAGCCCAGCATCTCTAGCTCCAGTTTCAGCTAGCAGTGAAGAATGGATATCAGCTGCGAGACGATTACTTTCACTCATCCGTTCAGGATTGTTGTGCCAATCCTTGTTAATTTTGCTAGGGAAACCAGGTTCATCCTTGTAAGAATAGGTCTGGATACCCAGATTAACGGTTGTATCATTCCCTTTTGCATTGAAATGAAGGCTGATGAAAAAGTCAGCATTGGTCTTGTTGACCATACGAGAACGCTCGGTAATAAAATCAACGTCTATATCACTATCTCGAGAGGTGAGAACGGTATAGCCGAGTCCTTCTAGTCGTTTACGTAGCTTACGATAAACTTGTAGGTTCAATTCTTTTTCAGCTATGCCATAGTAATAAGCCCCGCGATCCTTACCACCGTGACCTGGATCGAGAAAGATAGTTTTAGAGTAATGTCCTTTTTGAAAACCTTGTGCTAATTCACGAACCCATTTTCCATTCCCTTGGAAGAGCTGGTTTTTACCATCCACAGCATAGGTTCCTGTAACATACACACCATCATCCTTAAGATAGTACCAAGCTTGATAGTCTGGGTCGTAAATCCATTCCTTATGGGCCATGTAGCCACCAGATTTAAGATAGTAGGAACCAATCCATTGTTTTTGGGCATAGCGTCCGCCAGATTTTAGGTAAAACCAACTAGAGTAGCTTTGGTCGTAGACCCATTCCTTATCTGCCATAGCACCACTGGATTTGAGGTAGTAATCGCCTTTCCAGACATTGGCCAACATTCTACCGTAGCCATCAAAAGCATACCACTTGCCATTGATTTGGCTCCATTGGTTGGATAAATATTTACCTGAACCATTGATATAGTACCAATTATTTCCCATTTGGTACCAGCTGTTTTCAAGCAAGTAGCCATGACTATCAAAGAAATAACCATCATAGAGGGTATCTGTAAATTTGACCCCAGTTTGACTATAAAAAGTCCACTTGTTCCCCTCTTTTACCCAGCCAGTTTGTATAGGTTGATTGGGTTTGGTTTCTGTGGAAAGAGAAGGTTTGCTTTCTTGCTCACTTGAACTAGCTGTGCTCGACGAAGTTTCTGTACTAGCTTGAGAATTACTAGTGGAAGTATTTATTGAGCTACTAGTTGAACTAGTCATAGGGGCAGTAGTGGAATGACTCGTATCGTCAGCTAAAACGACTTGATTTGTTAGTCCAAGAACAGCTAAGGCTAAAAGTGTCAGTCTTTTGTGTGATTTCATATGATTTGCCTTTCTAGAAAAATGAAAATTCAGTAATTATCGTAAAAAACTGTTTATATTACCATTATACACTAAAAATGTTAGAAAATTACCAAAATATCAAACCTTTTCTTATTTAAGCAGAAGAAAAGATTTTCATTTCACTAACTTTTAGAGTAGCCTATATTTCAAAAAAGTTAGATGAAAATCAGATAATTTTATTTTTTAAGTTTGAATCTTATTCTATCATACGTTCCAACAAATTGAATAGCTTCAGAATCCTCTTTTTCTAGTTTTCATATTCTTAAAAAAGTGATAAAATGGTAGGAAGAATTGGAGAGTAGAGATGCCAAAAGAAGTGAATTTAACAGGCGATGAAGTTGTCGCTTTAACACAGAAATATTTATCGGAAGAGGATGTGGCTTTTGTCCATAAGGCCTTGGTTTACGCCGTTGAATGCCATAGTGGTCAATATCGCAAATCAGGTGAGCCTTATATCATTCACCCCATCCAAGTGGCAGGTATTTTAGCTAAGCTCAAGCTGGATGCTGTAACGGTAGCTTGTGGTTTCTTGCATGACGTGGTGGAAGATACAGATGCGACCTTGGACGATTTGGAAAGAGAGTTTGGTCCTGATGTGCGGGTAATCGTAGATGGGGTTACCAAGCTTGGTAAGGTCAAATACAAGTCTCACGAAGAGCAGTTGGCAGAAAATCATCGCAAGATGCTCATGGCCATGTCTGAGGATATCCGCGTTATCTTGGTTAAACTGTCTGACCGCTTGCACAATATGCGAACTCTGAAACATCTTCGAAAAGATAAGCAGGAGCGTATTTCCAAAGAAACCATGGAAATCTATGCACCACTTGCTCACCGTTTGGGGATTTCTAGCGTTAAATGGGAATTGGAAGACCTATCTTTCCGTTATCTTAATCCAACGGAGTTTTACAAGATTACCCATATGATGAAGGAAAAGCGCAGAGAGCGTGAAGCCTTGGTGGATGAGGTAGTTACGAAACTAGAAGACTATACGACGGATCGTCACTTGAAAGGGAAGATTTACGGTCGTCCCAAGCATATTTACTCGATTTTCCGCAAAATGCAGGATAAGAGAAAACGTTTTGAGGAAATCTATGACCTGATTGCCATTCGTTGTATTTTGGATACCCAAAGTGATGTTTATGCCATGCTTGGTTATGTGCATGAACTTTGGAAACCAATGCCAGGTCGTTTCAAAGACTATATCGCTAACCGCAAGGCCAATGGTTATCAGTCTATCCATACGACTGTTTATGGACCAAAAGGGCCAATCGAATTCCAGATTCGGACCAAGGAAATGCACGAAGTGGCTGAGTACGGGGTTGCGGCTCACTGGGCTTATAAGAAGGGCATCAAGGGGCAGGTTAACAGCAAGGAATCAGCTATTGGGATGAACTGGATCAAGGAGATGATGGAACTCCAAGATCAGGCTGATGATGCCAAGGAATTTGTAGATTCAGTTAAGGAAAACTACCTGGCTGAGGAGATTTATGTCTTTACCCCAGATGGAGCTGTCCGTTCACTTCCAAAAGATTCAGGACCGATTGACTTTGCCTATGAAATCCATACAAAAGTTGGGGAAAAAGCAACTGGTGCTAAGGTCAATGGCCGTATGGTTCCACTGACGACCAAGCTCAAGACAGGGGATCAGGTTGAAATTGTCACCAACCCCAACTCCTTTGGACCTAGCCGTGACTGGCTCAACATGGTCAAGACCAGCAAGGCCCGCAACAAGATCCGTCAGTTCTTTAAAAACCAAGACAAGGAATTGTCTGTCAACAAGGGTCGTGAGATGTTGATGGCCCAGTTCCAAGAAAATGGCTATGTGGCCAATAAATTCATGGACAAGCGTCATATGGACCAAGTTCTGCAAAAGACCAGCTACAAGACAGAAGAATCCCTCTTTGCAGCCATTGGTTTTGGAGAAATCGGTGCTATTACTGTCTTTAACCGTCTGACTGAAAAGGAACGCCGTGAAGAAGAACGTGCCAAGGCCAAGGCGGAAGCAGAAGAGCTTGTCAAAGGTGGCGAGATCAAGGTTGAGAACAAAGAAACCCTCAAGGTTAAGCATGAGGGTGGAGTGGTCATTGAAGGTGCCTCAGGTCTCCTAGTGCGGATTGCCAAGTGTTGTAATCCTGTTCCTGGTGACGATATTGTTGGCTACATTACCAAGGGGCGTGGTGTGGCTATTCACCGTGTGGACTGTATGAACCTACGTGCCCAAGAAAACTACGAGCAACGTCTTCTAGATGTAGAATGGGAAGACCAGTATTCAAACTCAAATAAGGAGTATATGGCCCATATCGATATTTATGGCCTCAACCGTACAGGACTGTTGAACGATGTACTGCAAGTTCTTTCAAACACAACCAAGAATATCTCAACGGTCAACGCTCAACCAACTAAGGATATGAAATTTGCTAATATCCATGTATCCTTTGGCATTGCTAACCTCTCGACGCTGACTACGGTTGTGGACAAGATTAAGAGTGTGCCAGAAGTTTACTCTGTCAAACGGACTAACGGCTAATTGTCCTAGCTCTTACTAGAAAGGCTATTATGAAAATCATTATTCAACGGGTTACAAAAGCCCAAGTGAGTATAGAAGGCCAGGTTCAGGGAAAAATCAATCAGGGCCTCTTATTGCTGGTTGGTGTTGGACCAGAGGACCAAGAGGAAGATTTGGATTATGCCGTGAGAAAACTGGTCAACATGCGTATTTTTTCAGACGCAGAAGGCAAGATGAACTTGTCTGTCAAAGATATTGAGGGAGAAATCCTCTCTATTTCTCAGTTTACCCTCTTTGCGGATACTAAGAAGGGCAATCGTCCAGCCTTCATAGGTGCAGCCAAGCCTGATATGGCATCAGACTTCTATGACGCTTTCAATCAAAAATTAGCGCAGGAAGTGCCCGTTCAGACAGGTATCTTTGGTGCGGACATGCAGGTTGAGCTGGTTTATGATGGACCAGTTACCATTATCCTTGATACTAAAAATAGATAAGAAAGACCAAGCCCAGCCGGCTTGGTTTTTCTTATCTATCATAAAATACTCCAAAATGAAATCAGTTCCTGATAGGCTTTTGGGAAGTCTCTTTTCAGGCTTTGGCTTATGCGATAGGAAGGGATGAGGTGTCCTAGGATGAGGAGAGTTCCCTGAAGGAAAAGTGGCATACCACTTAAAAACAGCAAGGAGAGAATGATCAGGCTATCCCATAGAAGGATTTGTAAGGTAAAACGCCAGAATCTCGGTCTAATCTGGGAATAGAGGTGACTAAAGTGATCACAAAGCTGGTTAGAAAGATAGGTCAATAGCACAGGATGAAAGAAAATGAGCCAACCGCTATAAATCAACATCCAATCCCAAGTAAGCCCCTTTTTAAATGCCAAAAATGCCAGCATAATTCCATCGATGATAAGGAGTTGAGTGGTTTTGATGAAGATGATTTTTTTCATGATAACCCCTCCTTTTCCTTAGAGACACTCCCATAAAGAGATATGTTTGTCGTAAAAGTCTGGATAGTTGTCTCTTAGGTAGTCGGCCGTCATATAATATAAAGTAGAATGGCAAGCAGTGATGATTGGCATAAGAGAGTAAAAACGCTGAGAACTAATGAAGGCTAAGAGGACAAAAAATAGAAAATCAATGGAGAGAACCCCTAAATAGTAGAAGCGAATCTTTTTATTGATTTGAGGATAAATCTCAGCGAATTGATGTTTTAGTCGGACAACCAAGCGAAATAACAGGAGTCCTTGAGTAAGGAGGAAAATAAAACCAGATAGCAAGAGCCACTCCAAAGATGTCTCGGGTCTTTTGTTAAAAAATGCGAATAGTAGCAAATCGATGACTGCAATTGCTGTAAAATGGATTCTAAAGAGTTTTTTCATAAGATGACCTCCCTCTTTTATCTAACTTCATTCTACTCCAAAAGAATGGGAGTTACAAGTAAAATGATAAAAATAGCAGAAGGGAGATTCTCTTAAGTCGACTTGTTTTTTTATTTAAGTTTTCTTCTATTATCTTACTTCTTCATCATTCCAGACAAATAAAGCTCCGATTGCATTGAGGATATAAAAGATGTATTTTCCGATATTGGCAAAATTTCCTTGAATACCAGCCTTTGTCAGCTGAACGAAATTGTAAATCAACCAAAAGCCCCACTGAGTTGTTAGTTTCAATGCGTTAAAAGCATTGGCAATGAGGGACAGTGCAAAGGCAATAGTTGTTACGTAGGCAAGGAGATTCATCTTTCCTCCATAGCCGATATAGTTGGTCACAAAGGCAAAGAGGAAGGCGATGATGGAAATGATGATGGCCGCCAATTTTAGCTGTTTTTGGCTCATTTGGTTGGGTCTGCCTTCTTGCGAAGCTTCCCATTTCTTAATAGCAAAGGTATAAATGAGGAAGGTGACGGGATAGGTGATAATGGCCGCCTTATTTCCAAGGATATAATCAATAGCACCGGACAAAATGGTATTAACAATACCAAAGTAATTTCCCCATTTGCTTAATTTCCCCGTGAAACGAGTGGACAACATGGAAATCCCAACGTTGGTTACGGAAATCAATCCAAAGGGTACAAGAGCTGTCCATGGTCCCCAGTCTACAAATTTATCGAGGCGTGAGTTGAGGTAACCAGATGCAATTGCAATCCCAACGACCAGAGCAACTCCAAAGAGGTCAAACCATTTGGATGTCGCAAAAATTTTTAGTGATTTTTTCATAGTTTAAACTATCTTTCTTTTTTTTACAAATATTCTACAATTAAATGAAAGCAAAATCAAATGATAGAAATAAAACCCTGAAAATTTGATTTTCAGGGTTGGTAGGGGACTTAAGAAATTAGTTGATTTTCTCGACATAGAGTTGTTTTGCAATGTCCATATTCACTTGTAAATCCTCGTCTTTACTAAGGATAGTAAAGGTATTGCTGAAGCCATCAAACTGCTTGACTTGGAGCGGATCACCGATGTGAAGTGAGTGCTTGTCCAGATAACTGAGAATGTCAAAACTATCGTGCACCCGAGTCAGGCGGTAGGCGCCAGCCTCCTTGATATCAGCTAGTGGGAGGTTATTGATTTCAACCAAGAGTTCTCCCTTAGCAGGAATAGTTCCTCCGTGAGGGCAGGTCTTGGGGAATCCTAGTAGTTTATCTAGTCTTTCCACGAACAGGTCAGAGACAGTATGTTCCAAGACCTCAGCTTCCTCGTGAATCTGGTCACTTGTATAGTCTAAATGATGGACTAGAAAAACTTCAATCAAGCGGTGCTTACGATAGAGCTCAGAGACCAATTTGAGGCCGAGGTCAGTCAGTAGATAGCCACATTCCTTGTTCTTGAGGATGAGATTTTCACTTTTCATCCGTTTAATCATTTCAGTTACGGCAGGGGGAGAGACTTGCATGCGGGCAGCAATTTCCTTGTTGGTAATTTTATGCAGGTCTATGCCAATTTCATAAATACACTTTAGATAATCTTCTTTATTCGGGGTCATTCGTTTCCTCTTGTCTAATATCTTTATCTAGTATATCAAAAAAAGCTAGATTTCTCTAGCTGTGACTTTTTATGTTATACTTATTGCAAGAGAAAAAACGAGGAGATAGATATGACAAAAATAGCTCTTCTTTCAGATATTCATGGAAACACCACTGCCTTGGAGGCTGTTTTGGCAGATGCTCGGAAGCTAGGAGTGGATGAATACTGGCTTTTGGGAGACATTCTTATGCCAGGGACAGGGCGTAGAAGGATTTTGGACTTGTTGGTTCAACTACCGATTACGGCTAGAGTTTTGGGAAACTGGGAAGACAGTCTGTGGCATGGTGTCCGTAAGGAATTGGATAGTACTCGTCCCAGTCAACGCTATCTCTTGCGCCAGTGCCAGTATGTTTTAGAGGAAATTTCCCTAGAAGAAATCGAACTGCTCCACAATCAACCACTCCAGATTCATCGTCAGTTTGGTGATTTGACGGTGGGAATTAGCCATCATCTGCCTGATAAGAACTGGGGGCGTGAGTTGATTCATACTGGGTCGCAAGAGGATTTTGACCGCTTGGTGACCAATCCGCCTTGTGATATTGCTGTTTATGGTCATATTCACCAGCAGTTGCTTCGTTACGGGACTGGTGGGCAATTGATTGTCAATCCGGGTTCAATTGGCCAGCCTTTCTTTCTAGATGCCCAGTTGCGGAAGGACTTGCGAGCCCAGTATATGATTTTAGAGTTTGATGACAAGGGCTTGGTAGATATGGACTTCCGACGGGTAGACTACGATGTGGCAGCTGAATTGCAGCTAGCTAAAGACCTCAAACTTCCCTATTTTGAGGTTTACTATGAAAGTCTGGTCAATGGTATCCACCATACTCATCATCAGGAATTTCTGAGAGAATTAGCCCAGAAAGAGGGTTATGATAGGGAATTAGATGCTTGGTTGAAAAGTGGTAACGATTGACATTACAACTAAAAAAGGTATAATAAAAGAAAAAGAAGAGTAGAGGCAGGCTAGCCTCGTAAAAAGGAGAAGAGTATGCAAATTCCAAGTAGATTTACCATTGCGACTCATATGCTGATAATTATTGCCCTCGAGGGGAAGGAAAGCAAGGTGACCAGTGATTTTTTAGCTGCTAGTGTCGGGGTCAATCCTGTCATTATCAGAAAGACCTTGTCTCAGTTGAAGAAGGCAGAGCTGATTTCAGTAGCGCGTGGAACAGGTGGGACAGAGATTGTTAAGGATCTCAAGGATATTAGTCTTTTAGATGTTTATCAAGCGGTTGAGTGTCTTGGTAAGACAGGTCAACTCTTCAGTTTCCATGACAATCCGAATCCAAATTGCCCAGTTGGAGCTCATATTCATGATGTTTTGGATCAAAAATTGGAGAGAATTCAGCTGGCTATGGAGGCTGAACTTGGTCAGACTAGTCTAGAACAAGTCGTGGCCGATGCAGAGAGTCAGATGAAGGAGTAAGAGGGATAGATGCCCTCTTTTTCTCTTTAGATAATTATGATAAAATGTAGTTATTAAAGGAGGAAGAAATGTATCTTGTTATAGGAATTGTGTTGGCCTTTATAGTGTCATTTTGGAAGGATAATAGAAGTTTGTGGAATCCAGTATTATTCTTATTATCCCTCATTTCCAGTTATTTTTATCTAGGCTACCTTTTTTATCAAAATGGGTATGAGAAGATTCATTTCGCTTTTTTTATATTTCCCTTTATTTTACTTCCTTTTTTGCTTTTTCTAAGTGGCATCTTTCTAATCTATAATGGGGTCATTTTGTTGAAGCGAGAGGGACGTTCAAAGGCTAATTATCTCTCCATGCTCCTTGGAATAGTCATTTTGCTATTTTTTGCTTTGATGTCATTTCGATTGGGAGGACGACATGAATTATTTTACACCAATCACTTTCTAAATATTTTATTTGCATTCATTTTCTACTCTTATTTTATTTTTGGCTTTGCTTTTACGGGTTTTATGCTGTACTCTATCTTGTATCTCTTTATTCCTAAGAAGAAGCATTATGATTTTATTATCATTCATGGTGCAGGTTTGTTAGACGGAGAAAAGGTAACACCTTTGCTGAAGAAGAGAATTGATAAGGCAGTAGAAGCTTACTACAAGTCTAAAAATTCTAACATAAAAATTATTGCCAGCGGTGGTCAAGGAGGAGATGAGAAGATTTCTGAAGCGCAGGCTATTACAAACTATCTGCTTGAAGAGACAGATGTTCCCCAAGATGCGATTATTCTGGAGGATCAATCAAGGACTACCTATGAGAACCTTCTCTTTTCTAAGGAACTTGGCGAGAAACTGGTAGCCAAACCTCAATTTCTCTTTGTAACAAATGACTATCATGTTTTTCGTACCAGTACCTATGCGCGTAAGTTAAATATGAAGGGAGATGGCCTCGGATGTAGGACGGCAGGCTACTACATACCATCTGCTTTTATTCGGGAGTACGTAGCGCTCTGTGTTAAGATGAAATGGCTTTTCCTTGCCTTTTATGTCCTGCTATCAGTCCTCATTTTGATAGCCTACAAAGGGATTATTTAGTAGTTAGATTTTATTTAAAAAGACTTAGAATGCACATGAAAGTATGTATTCTAGGTCTTTTGTTTTGTATACATTTAATTTTCAAGAGTATTATCTATTCTTCCAGGCTTGGTAACGGGTATCAATCAATAATTGGGTAAGGCGACCCATAGTTTTCCTTTCTTCTGGAGTGAGGGATTGAGCTTGGACAAAGAGATGATGAATGTGTTCAAGCGCCTTTAAGGAAGACAGGTCATTGATGGAGCTAATCCCAGCATCTAGAATGGTGCCAAAGAAGAGGTCGAAGTAGAGCTGGAGTTCCTCGTCAGGGACTGTGGCCACCCACTCCTTGAAGGTTGTGTCGACTTGTTGGCTATCACTGTTGGTCTTATCCAGTTGGACGAAGCGCTTGTCCTCAATCTGCCAACTAAAGGTATCGTGCTGGGCGATACCACCTAAGGCAGTACTGTGCACGATGATTTGGCGGTTAGGAATTTCCATCATCATACCGATAATGGATCCTTGAGGGATGAAGACCTTGGTTCTATCCATTATCCTTTGATAGCCCTCGGTTTGTGTCAGTTCTTTGTGGAGACCAGGCGCATCAAAGGTATAAACTGCTGTGATTTGATTTTGTAAGCTTTGCTCAATTTGACTAGCAGCATAGATGGCTAGATTTCCTCCCTTGGAATGCCCGGCCAGAATGACCTTTTGCTTAGGATGTTGGACAAGAAAGTTCTTTAAATAGCGAAGGGCGTGCTTTTGAGCAGGAATTTCCTTCATATAGGTTAGGTGGAAATCTTCCTTCCAGCCAATGATACTGTCATCTGTCCCACGAAAGACAATCAGATAGGTGTCGAGAGTGAGGCGGTAGGTCATAGCCGCAAATTGTTTTTGCAGTTCAGGGTCGATGTCGTTGATGAAATGGGAGAGTTTGCAATTTTTGAAGCGCTTGTGTTGAGCTAGTTCATCTAATAGCTGGAGACGATTTTTACTGGTCAACATGTTGGGCTCCCTTGGAACCAGAGGTGCTAGGTCTAAGAGACGTCTAGGATTTGTTGAGACCAGATTATCAAAGGAGAGATAGGTGGTTTCTGTTAAGGCTAAAACATCTAATTCATTCAAAGGTAAGTCGTAAAAGGAATCGTGTGCGACATCTTTCAGATAGTCAAAAATATTGGCCATAAGAACTCCTTTCTTTTTATTTATCTTATCACAATCACATAGAATTTACTAGTTGGTTTGTACAAGCTCTCTACATACTGACCTATAATGGTATGATTCAGACACATAGAAGACAGTTTGCTTTTATTTCAAACCTCTAAACATACTTGTTTGTATCTGTTTGGCGTCAATCCCATTCTCTTTTAAGAAATTCTTCATCTCATTTATATCATCAGGTTGGCCGGTTAAGAGATAAATAGCTTGGTTACCGTATTTCACAACCGCATTTTTTAAAAATGCTTGGCTTTGAGAAAAGGTTTCGCTAGTTTTATAAGTTAGATTCGGATTATTCTTACTAAGCTCTTTTAACTCATTATCAAAAATGTTTACTCCTTTGTCTAAATGATTAAGAATGATAGAGCGCTTACCAGCCCACTCTTTCACAACTGGACGTAGAGTAGAAATACCGACATCAGAGGCAAAACAAACCAGTGCTTGGTCATTGTCTTTAACAGATAAAGATGACTCCAGCCAACTCATCTCAATTTTACTACCAGCTGGTAAATGTGTTAAGGTTTCCTTAAACACGCTACCACTATTATGGGTTACAATAAGAATTTCATCCTCATCAGGAGTGGAAGCAAGGGTTAGCCATCGGCTAGCCTGATCCTCCTTTACTGGACTTTTGTCTGGACCAAACGAGCTGTCAGGAAGCTTAAACTGAGCATAGGAGCCAGCTTTCCATATTTGATTTTTTGGTTTTGTGATGTGAACTAAATACAAATCTCCGCTGGGATTTTCAATGGATTTTATCGATAAAGTTTGACTTCGTCCAAGATAGGTAATGATTCCCCAAGATATAAAGCCGAGCACTCCAAGTGTAGTTAGAATAATTATGAACATTTTTTTCCCTCGTTTCATTTTTAACTCCTATAGTGTAGTAATTTTCTATGAATGAATAATATTTTTTTTCATTCAATAATTTCCAAAAAATAAAGAAAAGATTTCTTTATTTCAGTATTCCTTTAATGAAGTTGGTTGCTAGTATTTCTACAGTTTTGCTAATATCTGGAAAATCATTTTCTGTGATATGCATATCCATGTAGTAAAATAGGTTGTAAACTTGTAAAATATCTTGAATTTTTTCTGGAGAATGGCCTTCAGCCTGCAAACGATGAGTAAAGGTTTTCACGAGAAATTGATGAAATGGATTCGTGACTTTTCCTTCTTCTGAGGAATAGTAGCTATGCAACTCATCTGCTATGGCAGGATTGTACCATTCTGCAAGGATTTTATTGGAGGAAACGAGTGCTCTGGATTGAGCAAAGAGTTGACTAATAAGATCAATCATATCAATTTCCCAATCCAGTTCTTCGATCATAGTTTGGCGAACACGGTTGTTTTCATCAATATAGATATCTAAAAAAATAGCTTCTTTACTTTCGTAATAGTTATAAAAAGATCCGACTGCCATATGAGCTTGTCTAGCAATTTCTGAAATTCCTGTCGCCTTGTATCCTTTTTTTGAAAAAACTTCATAAGCTGCGGATTTCAAAGTCTGTTTTTTGTCCAATTTGATTCACCTCTTTTCTGAATGAATATTAAATATTGTTCATTCATATCTTAACAAATCTTTTTCAGATTGTCAATCTGAAAGCTAGAACTTTTTACGGATACCACTCGATAAGGAGCTTTTCAATGTTAGAAGAGTATAGAGTGTCGTTTTAACTACACTCAAGGTTTGGAAGAATAGATATAAATTTTGGTTAAGGGGATGGATAAAAGAACTGAAATGAAGGTTGAAAAAATTAAAAATAAAAGGGTAGTGCTGGCACTATGTCTAAAAATAAGGTATGATATCAATGGGGTTATTCACTATCTGTTTTTGAGCTGTTGTGACAAGGAAATGTCAAAAAAGTATTAGATACTAAGCCCTCTATTTATACTAAAGGATTTAAGACTCCTAAAATTAGCAAAGGAGAATCAGATGCACAAGATTTTATTAGTAGAAGATGATCAGGTTATTCGGCAACAGGTCGGGAAAATGCTCTCTGAATGGGGATTTGAAGTGGTTCTGGTAGAAGACTTTATGGAAGTTTTGAGCCTTTTTGTTCAGTCGGAACCTCATCTGGTCCTCATGGATATTGGATTGCCCTTGTTTAATGGCTATCACTGGTGTCAGGAAATCCGCAAGATTTCCAAGGTGCCTATCATGTTTCTATCTTCGAGAGACCAGGCTATGGATATTGTCATGGCAATTAATATGGGAGCGGATGACTTTGTGACCAAGCCTTTTGACCAGCAGGTTCTTTTAGCCAAGGTTCAGGGCTTGTTGCGTCGTTCCTATGAGTTTGGGCGTGACGAGAGTTTACTGGAATATGCTGGTGTTATCCTCAATACTAAATCAATGGATTTACATTATCAAGGGCAAGTCTTGAATTTGACTAAGAATGAATTCCAGATTTTACGCGTTTTGTTTGAGCATGCGGGCAATATTGTAGCGCGTGACGACCTCATGCGGGAACTTTGGAACAGCGACTTTTTTATTGATGATAATACGCTCTCTGTCAATGTGGCTCGATTGCGTAAAAAGTTGGAAGAGCAGGGTTTGGTAGGATTTATCGAGACCAAGAAAGGGATAGGGTACGGACTGAAGCATGCTTGATTGGAAACAATTTTTTCTAGCCTATCTGCGCTCCCGTAGTCGTCTGTTTGTCTATCTACTTTCTTTGACGTTTCTAGTTTTGCTCTTTCAGTTTTTATTTGCCAGTTTGGAAACTTACTTTCTCTACTTTTTCCTGCTGTGTTGCTTTGTAACCATCTTATTTTTCACTTGGGACATATTGGTGGAAATGCAGGTCTATCGCCAGGAAATTCTCTATGGGGAGAGGGAAGCTCAGTCTCCTTTGGAAATAGCTTTAGCAGAAAAATTAGAAGCGCGTGAGACGGAACTCTATCAGCAGAGGTCAGATTCAGAAAGAAAACTAACGGATTTGCTGGATTACTATACCTTGTGGGTCCATCAGATAAAGACCCCCATTGCAGCTAGTCAACTCTTAGTTGCAGAAGTAGATGACCGCCAATTAAAGCAGCAATTAGAACAGGAAATTTTCAAGATTGACTCCTATACCAATCTAGTTTTACAATACCTGCGTTTAGAAAGTTTTCATGATGATTTGGTCTTAAAGCAGGTTCAAATTGAGGATTTGGTCAAGGAAATAATTCGTAAATATGCTCTTTTCTTTATTCAAAAAGGCCTAAATGTCAATCTACATGACCTTGATAAAGAAATCGTGACGGATAAAAAGTGGCTGCTAGTGGTTATTGAGCAAATCATCTCAAACAGTCTCAAGTACACCAAGGAAGGTGGTCTGGAGATTTATATGGAAGGCCAGGAACTCTGTATCAAGGATACGGGAATCGGGATAAAAAACAGTGATGTCCTCCGAGTCTTTGAACGTGGATTTTCAGGCTACAATGGACGCCTAACTCAGCAGTCATCTGGACTTGGACTTTACCTATCTAAGAAAATTTCTGAAGAACTGGGGCACCAGATTCGTATCGAGTCTGAGGTCGGTACAGGAACGACAGTGCGGATTCAGTTTGCTCAAGTAAAGTTAGTCCTTGAGTGAGAAGAGACAATGAGTTTTTACCCAATCTCTTTTTGCTATATTTCAGGATATTTGAAGACTGTTTTTTACAAAACCAATAATAGAATTTTTAATACGGAATATAGTATAAATACTGGTTCAAAGTGAAGTTTTGTATGCTTTATACTTTTGTTGAGTATAAAATCTATAAACTAAGGGTGAATTACAAAAATTAATTTGAGATGAAGTGAATTGTAGACTTGGGAAATGTCTCCTATTCGATTTCAGAATGAATCGTTGATACAGGATTAAAAGAACTGCAGCTTTCTTTTTATTTTGAATGAGATAGGTGTATATAGATTTGTGTAACTGGTGTAGAACTGTTTCCAAGAATTTATTGAATGTATCGAATACACACATCCTATTGATTTTGAACCAGTTTTTAATTTCTAAATGTTATAATAGTTTTATCAAGTAAAAGGAGACTACCATGATTGGAGACAATATAAAATTCTTACGAAAATCACATAATCTGATATAACCAGAATTTTCACGGATTGTGGGTGTGTCACGAAATAGCCTAAATCGTTAGAAAAACTGAAAAGCTTACTTTCAATAGAAGTGTTGGAAATATTCATTTTACATCTATCAAAGAAACATGGGATAGACCTATATTTTACAAAATAGCAAATTATATTTTGAATGATAGTAAAAACTGCAGAACTTGTGTGATTTACAATTATTGCACTCAATGTCTGAGTATCGCACTATCTGAAATAAGGAATAGTAGAGATTGTTCTGAGATATGTAAAAAAACGCATTAGCAAGGAGTATCGTATATGCTACCATATCTTAAAACTATTAGATGGTATCTCTTCTTTAATTTTCTTTTTGGTGTAGTATCGAATATCTGCACAGCTTTGTTACCGTATTTCACGCAGGCATTAATCAAAGGGGATTATCAAGTAGCTCTATATGGTTACTCTATGTCAGTGGCAGGCTATTTGAGTTGTAACTATATCCAAATGATACTTGATTGGAAGCAGGGGATTATCTTTTCGACTACTTTGAAAAATGAGTGGTTTCGTTCACTTCTGGGACTCAGTCACCACGATTTCAAGCAGAAAACAGTAGCAGAGTATATTTCCTTTCAATCTAATGACCTAGATTCGTTGGAAAAGGATTACCTTCCTCCATTGATGAGTTTTATCAAACAAATTTTACGTATCATCATTTACGCTTTCATTATTAGCAGAACAATTAATCCTATTGTATCACTGATTTTAATCTTTTCCACTGGAATTAGTATTCAAATTCCTAAAATCGTTGGGAAGTTGACCGCTAATCGTAGACAGGTTTACTTGAAAAAACAAGGAGATTACTATCGAACTTTGGAGGATTTGCTCATGGGACATCATTTGGTAAATAAACTAACTATGTCGCATTTTTTGAATCAACAAAAGAGTTCTCTAAAGAATTTGCAGGATAAGTATTTTAAGTATGGTTTGACAAAAATTACAGGCATCTTATTGACAGGTGTTTCTTTTGAATTCATTAGTCTTGTTCTGTTTATTTATTTAGCCTACTCTCTATCTCACCAGCAACTCGGTATTCCTGAGGTGGTGGCGAGTTTCGGATATATTAATGCTTTTTCTGAACCAATACAGGAAATCCTTTATGATTTACAAATGTTAGAGTCCGTAAAGCCTGTAATCAAGAGTTTTCAAAACATTGTTGGGAGACCCGTTTCAGTTCAAGCACCTCAACATTCTTTTGATACGATTACTTTGAAAAACATTTCCAAACAACTGGGAGAATCAAAATTGATAATTACTTCCGCTACGATTCAAAAAGGGGATAAAATTGCGCTTATTGGTAAGAATGGGTCTGGAAAAAGTAGTCTTCTCAACATTTTAAATGGAACAGATGAAGATTTTGAAGGACAAATTGTGCTAGATGGGCTTGTTTTGGACCATCTTTGGGGAAGATTCGGTATGATTCTGCAACAAGAACATACATTTATTTCGAGTTATGAAAATAATGTAACGCTATTCAATAGTTTCAATGAAAAATTCAGAGAAGAAGATTTTGAAAAAATTCCACCACAATCCCTGTCAGGTGGTCAGCAACAACGAATGTATTTAAATCGTGAGAAAAATCGTAAAAATCCATTGCTTATCCTAGACGAACCTTTCTCTGCTTTGGATACTAATCAGTTTAAAATGGAATTGGAAAGAGTTCTGGAACTACCAAGTGCCGTCATTGTTACTTTACATCGCCAAAACGAATTATTAAGTAAGTTTGACCAAGTTTGGGAAATTAAGAATGGAGAACTTGTAATTTTGAAATAGCTAAATTATAAAGAATAAAACGCATAGTATCAAGGTTCTTCTGATACCGTTTTTCCCTCTTCGGATAAGGATACAAAAATTTCTTCCTTTCTCTATCTTTTAAATTAATTGATTTCTTCAGAGAAAGACTGTAAAATTTTTGATATAATGTTAAGAAGGGACTGATTCAAGACAGTCATATCTGGTCTTTCTTCCAGTCATTTTTCAAACAATATCAGTTGATAATCAGCTTAAATCAGATCTATCAGTTTGTCTATCTTTCTCTGATGGAGAT